>PKUC01000013.1 GCA_002868865.1 Desulfuromonas sp.
GAAATAAAAAGTAAAAAGGCCGGATGCGTGAGTGTCCGGCCTTTTTAATGGTACCAACGTGCTTCTTGACATGGGACGATAAAAGGTATTGAATACATTGGTGTTTTGTTTTGTGGGAGGGGACGATGGAAAGATGTTTTGTCAGATAAATCAAATAAGCTGCTGAATCGGTCCCAGGCCGGTTCAGCGGCTTTTGTTGTTTCTGGAGGGGGGCGCTGGCAGTGGGTGTTTCCACAGAAAAATCGATGGGTGAATGTCAAAACGAAAGAACAGGGTCGGCATCATATTGATGAAGCCATCATCCAAAAAGCCGTCAAAGAGGCCGTCAGGCGTTCTGGATTAACCAAGCATGCAACCTGCCACACATTCAGACACTCGTTTGCAACACATTTACTGGAGGCAGGGTACGACATTCGGACAGTTCAGGAACTGCTCGGGCACAGTGATGTTAAGACGACGATGATTTATACGCACGTCTTGAACAAGGGAGCGTGTGCTGTAAATAGCCCCATAGACGGGTTATAAGTCAATTGTGGAAAAGAGAGATAGGCGGTTCAGTCTATCATTCCTCACTTTTTTAAGATGATATTTTAACCTACTGATAATATTATAAGTCCAGAACGAATTAGACATTGAACGCGGGCAGTATAGACGGACCGAAAGTCAATTTCGGGAGGATAGGCTGATCCGCCTAATACCTGTTAGGCCTCTAAATGGCAGACTACGATCCATACAATAGCTTGGTTCCAATATTTCGCGAGACAAGGATTCCTCGCAAAGTTGAGCAAATAGCTACAGCCGTATTTATAAGTCATCCTTTCGGCTACTTTCTGTTCACTGCTGCCCATGTCACTGACGACATGGAAACAGAAACATTATTTGTCCCTGCTGGTGGTCAAATTACAGAAATCAACGGTTATGTAGGGCACATTGACCTACTCCCAGGGTCCAGAAGAGAAGATGACAACATTGACATTGCCTACATAAAAATACCGCAGGACTTCATTCCCCTCCTGCGAAAGCACTTTGTTCCACTAGAAGGAAACAACAGCGAACTCATAAAAAGTGCGCTAGACCTGACTGTTTGCAGTGTTTCTGGCTACCCTTCAAAAAAGGGCAAGAAAAAGCAAAATGTATTCAGTTCTGAAATATTTTCGTTTACTGGAACGGTGGCCCAACAAGAAACTTATGACGAACTTTCGCTATCTACAGAACAAAACATAATCATTCACTACAATAGAAAAAAAACCATTGATCCTGGAGTTGGTGAAATTCGTACGAGTCCACACCCTAAAGGTGTTAGCGGTGGCGGAATATTTGCGTGGCCTAGGGAAAGCATTGGTATGCCCGATTGGTCAGAAAAAAAGCTTGTCGGCCTTTTCCACACATATAAGGAAAGAGAAGGCCTACTTATAGGAACTACACTGCTACCATTTCTTGCGGCAATTCAGCTTGGTAATATGAAAAAGTTCGACGGTGTAATCTAAAAAGGCCTAACAATAGAATCAACCGGACGGGAAATACGTCTGTTTTAAATAGAAAAGCAAAACCAAATTGCGGTAGTGGCCGAATCTTCGCGTCGCCGCCGGTTATCATGAACCGTTAGGCCTCTAGGAGAAAATATTGAGTTCAAAAGAAATATTTGAAGTAGCAGTAGCAATAATTGGGTCTATTGGTGGTTCAGCAATCATTATTTCTGGCCTCTCTGCATGGCTCGGGAAAGTTTGGGCGAATCGTTTAATGCAGTCCGACATTGCAAAACACAACTCATCGCTAGCCGAAATAAAGAGTGATTTAAAAAAGTTAGAAACCGAGCACGAAATCAAGTTTTCAAAAATATACGTTAAGCAAGCAGAAGTAATCTCTGAACTGTACAGCAAACTGTATGAAGTCAGCTCATGTCGTCAAAGAATCGTTCTTGAACTTCAGTGTAGAGAGATTAAAGAAGAAGTAGACCGAAGAATAAACAAAAGAGAAGTATGGGAACACATCTACGGAATTCATACATTGACAGACGAGGAAGTTGCGCTAATCGATAACTTGCAAAATGAATTAAAAGATCTCTACTCGTTCTACGGAAAAAACAGACTTTATCTTTCCACTACATGCTGCGACCTAATGGACAGAATAACTGCTCTATCATCATTCATTTCTGGGAACTACAGTAATGTCGCAATAAAGGACAATAATGGAGATTCAATGGTCCACCCTGACGTTAAGAAAGTGTGGAATCAATCGATAGAAACAATTCCTATGCTGCTCCCAGCATTAGAAAATGAATTTAGAAATATAATAGGGTTCAACAAGGCCTAACAAACTAATCAACGCGGACGGAAAATACGTCTGTGCAAAATTGAAAAACAAAATCTAAATTTCGGTGGTGGCCGAATCTTCGCGTCGCCGCCGGTTATCACGAACCGTTAGGCGAAAAAACAACACAAGGAATTCTCTGTGAATTTATTCGATTATCTTTATGTAGATTTAGACAAAGTTATTTCTCTGTATAGCCAGCTCACAGGTGGCGTTGTTGAATTAAGGGAGACTCAGTTTGAAAAAGGGTCTACTTCAGATAATAAAAGAAACTACGATTTCAAAGTGTTTAAACATGACGCAGGTGGAACTACCCAAGATAAGGAACAAGATAAAACAACAATAAAGCCTCATCATGCTTTGCTACAGGAATTGGAGGCTGAGCTCTCTTCTTCAGGCTATCTTTTAGACTTAGATAACTTCGATGAAACCAAGACATTAAAAGATTTGGAAATAAGGGGCGTCCTTAAAAATGCCTTGTGCGTTAAATGCACCGGGCGCATTGTCATCGAAGACTATGAACGGTTGAAAAAAATTGGGCAGGATTTTCCTGAAATAGTAAAACTTATAAACAGAAGCCATGCAGACTCACTAAAAGAAGATCCAGAGTATCTGAAAATTGAGCAGCAGATCGAAGAGCTAGAGAATACAAGTGGAGACAGAAATAAAAAAGCTAAAGCAAAGCAAAAGGCTAAAAAACTAAGAGCTGATCTTGATTCATTTCTGGCTTCCTCAGCCGCTGTTGATATGGTTCCACAATGGATCTTGGACGGAATGGGAACATGGATTGATGCATTCCTTCCAAACATAACAAACATACGCGTATATCCCTTCGAAAGTGAAAATGATGAACACCTTTTTGGGCACTTAGATGCATCCAACTTTACAGTTTCTGACCCTACCGCTTTTCACTTCACTTACGGTTCATTTCCAACAGAAGAGTTTACAATGCTTGGTATTATAACTTCCGTTCCCTCAGAGGAAGAGGAAGGCTTTTCACCATTACAAGAGTTTGAAAAAGAAGAACTCGAAGATTATGAGAGTGTTGAAAATGCTTTTCGAGGCATGTTCCGAGGTTTTGATGGAATAGAGGCTATGATAAGAACTTGTCGCTATCCAAGAGTTTTAGTACACCCAATTTTGGTATATCGTCAATCATCGCCTAACCAGGCAATCAAGCGGACGGAATAGACAGGTGTGCTTCCCGAAAAGAAAAATCTAAGTTGCGGTAGTAAGTTGAACCATTTCGTCGCCGCCGCTTATCACGAACCGTTAGAGTTCAAAATATAAGAAGGAAAACGCAATGTCTGAGATTGATATCCCAGATCAAGAACCAGAAAGTTCAGATGAAGGTGCTTCAGTAACTCCCCATAAGGGTCGGCGTGCTTTTATTAATGTTCGGCGTGAACTTTCCGATGAAGAACTATCATCACCAGCGGTACAACGAATGTTGATTGATGATATAGAAAGACTAGAAAAAGAAAAATTTGAACTATCTGAATATCAAGAAAGGTTTCACGAATCAGATAAAAGAGCAGCCATATTAGAGGAACAAGTAAAAAAATCATTATCACAGGAGGTTGTTTTTGGAGTATGCCTCACTGTTGGGGCGGCATCCCTTGGGTACGCACCGGCAGTTTGGTCAAGTCCTCCAAGTGGCTGGCTCGCAATCGCCTTTGGCATAATCCTTATTGGAGGCGGTATCGCTTCAAGGGTGGTGAAGCGATGAAAGTGAACATTCAATCAATTGTTGAAAAAGGCAATCGAGACAAAGAACGAATCATTCTAAAGGCGGTTAATGACACCGACATTGGTGACTTTATTGTTGTACAAACCGGTTTCTCAGACGGGCAGGTAACCATTGACACTTATCATACTTTCTGGTTCCCGTATAAGGCAGTGTCCGCAGGAGATCTAGTGGTCCTATATACTAAGTCGGGAAAACAGAATGAAAAAGAACTGAGAAATGGGAAAAAGGCTCACTTTTTCTATTGGGGGCTTAATGGCCCAATCTGGAATAAAAAAGACAGGGCTCCAGTTTTGTTACATGCTCCAGAATGGACAAGTAAAAGTCCAGACGAACTCTAACAAAACTTTCAAGCGGACAGCCGACACAGAGGTGCTTTCCGAATAATGCCTACCAGTTAGTTCTGCGGTGGGCTGCCGCTTAAAGAAATCCGTTAGAAGTCAAAAATATATTTTAGTGAAAATTAAAAGGAGTTAGCCGTGGCACAATATAAATATGACAAAATCGACTCAAAACTACTTGATGGAAATGATAACAAGGGCACTTTTCAAGTTACGATTGAAATTAAAATAATAAGTAATGAAGAAGTAATATACATAGGACAAGTGAAAGTAAATCAAAATGAAAACGGAAATTTCCCTTTGATAGATTCGATATTACCCGAAATTTTAGACCCTAGCAGTAAAAGACGCATCATCGCAGATTTGAAAAAAACAGAACTATAAAACTTCTTACCATATAATCAAGCGGACGGAATATGCTGGTGTTGTTCACGAAAAGCAAAATCTAAAATTGCGGGTGGTCACGCAAGTTCACGTCGCCGCCGCTTATCACTACCGTTAGCAGTCGGAAAATAAGTGCATAAAAATATAAGAAAATACAGTGATAGTGACTTGGAAAACTTGTTGGATGCCTGGGAAAATGCGTCAAAGCTAGCACATCCGTTTTTGACTAACGACTTACTGGTTACAACGCGAAAAAATATTCCAATTGCATTACTACCTAAAGCAGACACATGGGTTTATGTTCACGAAGGAATTGTTGTTGGCTTCATATCTCTCATCGGTAACGAAATAGCGGCCCTATTTGTTCAACCAAAATTTCACGGCATAGGTGCCGGTCGTGCCTTGGTGGATAAAGCAAGAGAACTACATGACGAGCTAGAAGTTGAAGTGTTCGAAATCAATTCAATAGGCCTTCAATTCTACCTAAAATGTGGATTTGTTGCTTTCCTCGAAAAGAATCATGAAATAACGAACAAGAAGGTATTAAGAATGAAAATTACTGCTAACAAACTAATCAACCGGACGGAAAACACGTCTGTGCAAAATTGAAAAGCAGAATCTAAAAATGCGGTGGGTCACGCAAGTTCGCGTCGCCGCCGGTTATCATGAACCGTTAGCTTTGATAAAGAATTATGACTATATTGAAATATAAATTTATCTATTATCATGGGCTTGAGAGAGTATTTAATCACCCAATTTTATGCTCCGCACTGTTCTTCGGTATATATTGGATTGGACCTGCTTTCCTATTGATTATAGATAATGTAGTGTCAACTAGTAATGATGTCTTTATTGATGTTGTAAAGTTATATGCTGGTGATTTAACTCATCTGTTATTTGCGTTGGTTGTTTCGTTCGGTTCTTTCTTTGCTGCAAGGATGTGCGGAATTATAAATAGCAATGAAGACAAGATTGTGTGCCGTGATGAATTTAAGAATGAAACCACTAGGACCACTTTGATTTTTCAAAAAATATCTAATGGGTTTTTAATTAAGATAATAGCCTTAGTAATATGCTCATTTTCTGCGTCAGTGGTTATAGACATAATACTCACAGAAGAAAATTGGTGGGGAGTTACTGATGGGTTTGTTAATTCATCAGGGGTATTGTTTGTGATTAATACTTCTGCAATGATTTTTATTGGTATAAGTGTATTCTTGCAGATATCACTTCGTAGTATTTTGTCCTCGGTCCTTGCTGTTAAATTTATTCATATAGATTTCTTTCATGCTGATGGCTGCAATGGCCAGAAAAAAGTCGGAAGTCTAATTATGCATGGGTGGGCTCTATCAATTACTTGCGTGTCTAGTATTTTCATACTCTATTATATGGGGTACTTGGGAATCGAGAAAAGTGTTGTGTCTGCAGTTATATCCTTTGTGTTGATTTTTGCTATTCCTATGATTTCTATTTTGCCATTGGCTGCGATAGTAAGATCAGTTAATGAAGAAAAAACAAGCGCAATTAATAAAATTAATAATAAGTCAAGAATTATAGAGAAGCTAAATGGAAACAATAAAATCAAATCTCATCTTGATGTGGGTGAGTATTTTGCAATTCGTAGCTATGTTGAATCAGCCAATATTTGGCCATTCAACTTGAAAGCAATATCAATTGCAGTAATTGCATACATACTTCAAAGTGTATTAGTTTTTGATCAATTAATAAATGTAATAAAGAAATGGTGGTTAAGCTAATAAACCGCTACACAATTGACAAAATTACTCGCTAGTACGCATTTTTCCTGTGAGCGGTGACTGTAGCCTGAAAAAATAATGAGGGCGTAGAATGAGGGCGTAGATAGGGTCGGACCAAGCTATGTTCCTGAAATGACGACAATATATCTCAATTGCTAGCCATAAGTAGGCATTATGGGCCGAATTTTAGTGGTAAAATTGGGTCTTTAAGTTTTTCAGAGGAGGAGAGGGGGGCGTTGTGAATCACCCGGGAGAATGGACCCACGGGGGTTATCACGAGATCAGGGGAGACAAGCGGCGTAACAGGATGATCGACTTCGATGCTCTTATGGACGCATTGGAAATCGGCAATATGGCCACATTGAGGACCTCCCACGAAGAATGGATCGCCGAGGCATTGAGCATTAAACCAACGCATCGAGAAGAGGTCTGGTCGCGAAGCATCGCCGTCGGCAGTGAAGGGTCTGTAGAAAAGGTGCTGGAACTTCTTGGTGCAAAGGGGCGGGGACCTGCTGTCGCAGCGACAAAAGTGAGTTTTCTTGTTAAACTTTTATCTAACCGGAATATTTCCCTTTTTAGCTAAATGGGGTCGCTATGGCGGATATTATTGCTCAAATCCTGAAACTGAAAGGGCGCGATGTCTGGAGTATTGCGGCGGACGCCAGGGTTTATGATGCTCTGGAGTTGATGGCTGAAAAGCGTGTCGGCGCGCTGGTAGTGCTGGAACAGGGTCAGGTGGTTGGAGTTTTCTCCGAGCGCGATTATACCCTTAAGGTCGATCTTTGTGGTCGATCTTCGCGTGAAGCCAGTGTCCGCGAGGTGATGTCGACGGACGTCTATTGTGTTACTCCGGAAACCTCTGTGGATGAAGCGATGGCAATTACCACCGAAAGTCGCAGTCGGCACCTGCCGGTTATGGAAAACGGTGAACTGGTCGGTCTGACATCGATCGGCGATCTGGTCAAGGCAGCGCTTGACGAGAAGGACTTCGTCATCAAACATCTCAATAAATATATCAAGGGAGAGTACTGAGCTTCACCAGGTCCCCTGAGTGTATTGCAGTACTCTCCACGAAATGACCGTAAGTGCAATGCTCTGCGGCAATGATGGTTTGCGCCGCCTGGCTCAAGGGTGGTTTCAGGATTTCAGACAGATCAAAATGAGATGTTGTCTATACCGGTCGCATTCACTTCCAAGGTTCAACCATGATACTGATCAAGAAAGGCCTCGATCTTCCTATCAGCGGAGCACCCGTGCAGCAGCCAGAGGCGGGCCCGCCCGTCTCCCATGTGGCCCTGCTCGGAACCGACTACCTCGACCTGCGGCCGACCCTGCTGGTTGATGAGGGGGACCGGGTGGCGCTGGGCCAGCCGCTCTTCTCCGATAAAAAAAATCCACGGGTGCTCTACACCGCCCCGGCTACCGGGGAGGTGGTGGCCATAAACCGCGGAGCGCGACGTGCTTTTCAATCGCTGGTGATCCGCTGCGAGGGCGATGCCGAGATCAGTTTCCCGCAGACCCCGGCAGAACAACTGGATCAGCTTAGCACTGCCGAGGTCGAGTCCCGCCTGATCGACGCCGGGCTCTGGCCGGTGCTGCGCACCCGTCCCTACAGCAAGGTACCGGTCCCGGGCACCCGCCCGGCGGCGCTCTTTATCACCGCCACCGACAGCCGGCCGCTGGCCGCCGACCCGCGGGTCGCCATCGGCGCGCGGCCGCAGGAGTTCACCACCGGCCTTCAGGTGCTGCGCCACCTCTGCGACGGGCCGCTCTACCTTTGCCAGGCCCCCGACGCCGAGCTGCCGGCCCCGCAAGGGATTGAGCGGCGCGAGTTCGCCGGCGTCCACCCGGCTGGGCTGGTCGGCACCCATATCCACTTTCTCGAGCGGGTCGATCAGCAGCGCAGCGTCTGGCACCTCGGCTACCAGGACGTGATCGCCGTCGGTCACCTGTTTTTGCACGGTCGCCTGCTCACCGAGCGGCTCGTTGCCCTGGCCGGGCCGGCGGTCAAACAGCCGCGTCTGGTCCGCACCTGCGTCGGCGCCTGCCTCTCTGAGCTCGTCGCCGGCCAGCTGCACGAGGGCGGGCACAGGGTGATTTCCGGCTCGGTGCTCGACGGCCACCGGGCTGACGACGCCCTCGACTTTCTCGGCCGCTACCACAATCAGGTCTCGGTCATCGCCGAGGACCGTGAGCGTGAGTTTGTCGGCTGGATGCGACCCGGCTTCAACCGCTTCTCGGTCAAGAAGCTGTTCGCCGCGGCGCTGCGGCCGACGCAGCCGCTCGCCCTGACCAGCAGCACCCACGGTAGCCTCCGGGCGATGGTGCCGACCGGCGCCTTTGAGCAGGTGATGCCGCTCAACGTCAAGGTGACCTGGCTGCTGCGCACGCTGCTGACCCTCGACACCGACCTGGCCCAGGGCTTGGGCTGCCTGGAGCTGGATGAGGAAGATCTGGCCCTGTGCAGCTTCGTCTGCTCGGGCAAGATGGACTACGGCCGGCACCTGCGGCAGACGCTTCAGAAGATCGAGAGAGAGGGATGATGAAACCACTGCGCGACCTCCTCGACAAGCTGCACCCCCATTTCACTGAAGGGGGCAGGCTTGAGCGACTTTACCCGCTCTACGAGGCCCTCGATACCTTTACCTACACCCCCGGCGAGGTGACCGGCGGCGCCCCGCACGTACGCGACGCCATGGACCTCAAGCGGGTCATGATCACCGTGGTGCTGGCGCTGCTTCCCTGCTTCTTCATGGCGATGTGGAACACCGGCTTCCAGGCCAACAGCGCCTACGCTCTCGGCGGCGGCGCTCTCGAGGGGGGGCGGGCCGAGCTGCTGCAGCTGTTCGGCTACGGCGCCGACCCCGACAGCCTGTTCGACAACCTGCTGCTCGGGGCGAGCTGGTTCGTGCCGGTCTACCTGGTGACCAACATCGTCGGCGGGATGTGGGAGGCGCTCTTCTGCATCGTCCGCAAGCATGAGCTCAACGAGGGCTTTCTGGTCACCGGCTCGCTCTTTCCGCTGATCTGCCCGCCGACCATCCCGCTGTGGCAGGTCGCCCTGGGGATCAGCTTCGGCGTTGTGATCGGCAAGGAGATCTTCGGAGGCACCGGCAAGAACTTCCTCAACCCGGCCCTGACCGGCCGCGCCTTCCTCTTCTTCGCCTACCCGGCGCAGATCTCCGGTGACCGCGTCTGGACCGCGGTGGACGGGCTGAGCAGCGCCACGCCGCTGGCGGTGGCCGCCGAAGGGGGGCAGCAGGCGGTGGTGGCGGCGATCAGCTGGTTCGACGGCTTTTTCGGCACCATCCCCGGCTCGATGGGCGAGACCTCGGCGCTCGCCTGCCTGTTCGGCGCCGCGGTACTGATCCTCTCGGGGATCGGCTCCTGGCGCATCATGTTCTCCGGGCTGGGCGGGGTGATCTTCTTCTCCACCCTGTTCATGCTCATCGGCAGCGAGACCAACCCGATGTTCAGCCTCGCCCCGCACTGGCACCTGGTACTCGGGGGGCTCGCCTTCGGCCTGGTCTTCATGGCCACCGACCCGGTCTCGGGGGCGATGACCGAGGAGGGGCAGTACATCTACGGATTTCTGATCGGCACCATGTGCATCCTCATCCGCGTGGTCAACCCGGCCTTCCCCGAAGGGGTGATGCTCGCCATCCTGTTCGGCAACGTCTTCGCCCCGCTGATCGACCAGCTGGTGCTCAAGCACCACATCAAGAGGAGGTTGCGGCATGTCGAGGGATAGTACCGGCAAGATCCTCAGCGTGGCCTTTCTGCTCTGCGTGGTCTGCTCGATCCTGGTCTCGACCGCGGCGGTGCTGCTGAGCGAGCGCCAGGAGCTGAACAAGGCCGAGGAGAAGCGACGCAACATCCTGCTGGCGGCGGGGCTCTACCAGGAAGGGGTGCCGCTCGAGGAGCAGTTCCGCCGCATCGAGGCGCGCGTCGTCGACCTGCGCAGCGGCCGTTTCAGCAGCGACTTCGACCCGGCCAGCTACGATTCGCGCGCCGCCGCGCGCAACCCCGAGACCCGCTTCCAGATCCCGCCGAAGCAGGACCTGGCCGGCATCAAGGCCCACGCGCTCTACCAGGACGTCTACCTGGTCAAGGAAAACGGGCGCCTGCAGCAGGTGATCCTGCCGGTCTACGGCAAGGGCCTCTGGTCGACCATGTACGGCTTCATCTCGCTCGATAGCGACCTCTCCACGGTGATCGGCTTCGCCTTCTACGAGCACGGCGAGACCCCCGGGCTCGGCGGCGAGATCGACAACCCGGCCTGGAAGGGGCTCTGGCCCGGCAAGCGGATCTACGACGACCAGGGGAACACCCGTATCGAGGTGCTCAAAGGGGCGGTCGACCAGCAGTCGCCCGAAGCGATCCACCAGGTCGACGGCATCTCCGGTGCCACCCTGACGGTGCGCGGGGTGGGCAACCTGCTGCAGTACTGGATGGGACAAAACGGCTACCGGAAGTTGCTCGAGAATCTGGCAGAGGGAGTGGAGCTATGAGTCAGGCCAAGGACGTCCTCCTCGACCCGTTGTTCAACAAGAACCCGATCGGGCTGCAGATCCTCGGCATCTGCTCGGCCCTGGCGGTGACCTCCAAGCTGGAGACGGTGGTGGTCATGTCGCTGGCGGTGATCTTCGTCATCTGCGGCTCCAACGCCTCGGTCAGCCTGATCCGCAGCCAGATCCCCAGCAACATCCGCATCATCGTGCAGATCACCATTATCGCCACCCTGGTTATCATCGTCGATCAGTTCCTCAAGGCCTACGCCTTCGGCATCAGCAAGCAGCTGTCGGTCTTCGTCGGTCTGATCATTACCAACTGCATCGTCCTCGGCCGTGCCGAGGGCTTCGCCATGAAGAACCCGGTGGGCCTGAGCTTCCTTGACGGGCTCGGCAACGGCCTCGGCTACAGCATCGTGCTGCTGCTGGTGGCCTTCTTCCGCGAGCTGCTCGGCGCCGGCAAGCTGCTCGGCTATACCATCCTGCCGAGCACCAGCGAGGGCGGCTGGTACCTGCCCAACGGGCTGATGTTGCTGCCGCCGAGCGCCTTCTTCATCATCGGCCTGCTGATCTGGTTGCTGCGCACCTGGAAGACCGACCAGATCGAGAAGGAGAATTGAACATGGAACACTATCTCAGCCTCCTGGTGAAATCGATCTTTGTCGAGAACATGGCGCTCGCCTTCTTCCTCGGCATGTGCACCTTCCTCGCCGTGTCGAAGAAGGTCGACACCGCCATCGGCCTCGGCATCGCCGTGACAGTGGTGCAGACCATCACTGTGCCGATCAACAACCTGGTGTTCCAGCACCTGCTCAAGCCGGATGCGCTGGCCTGGCTCGGCGTTACCGGCACCGACCTGACCTTCATCGGCCTGATCTGCTACATCGGCCTGATCGCGGCGATGGTGCAGGTGCTGGAGATGGTGCTCGACCGTTTTGTCCCGGCGCTCTACAACTCGCTCGGCATCTTCCTGCCGCTGATCACGGTCAACTGCGCCATCCTCGGCGGCTCGCTCTTCATGGTCGAGCGCGACTACAACTTCGCCGAGAGCGTCGTGTTCGGCTTCGGCAGCGGCCTCGGCTGGGCGCTGGCGCTGGTGGCGCTGGCCGGCATCCGCGAGAAGATGAAGTACGCCGACGTGCCCCCCGGGCTGCGCGGCCTGGGGATCACCTTCATGATCACCGGCCTGATGGCGATGGCGTTTATGGCCTTCTCCGGCATCCAACTATGATGGCGTCGCAAAAATACCGCCCTACGGCGTTACGGAGTTTTTCAGGACCTCGACATACTGATGTATGCCTTCGCCCCTGAAAACCACCAAGCCTTGTAGAGCAGAATTTTTGCTTAGCCATCTGGTGATTGAATGAACCTATTGTTCGATAGGGTAGATAATGATTGAAATCGGCCTCGGATTTATCATCTTCACCCTGATTATCATGCTGCTGGTGGGGTTTATCCTCGTCGCCCGTGCCTGGTTGATTCCCGCCGGGCAGGTGCGGCTCAGCATCAACAACGACGAGGAGAAAAGCCTCACTGTCGACCCGGGCGACAAGTTGCTCGGCGTACTCGGCAACAACGAGATTTTTGTTCCCTCGGCCTGCGGCGGCGGCGGCACCTGCGCCCAGTGCAAGATCAAGATCAAGTCCGGCGGCGGTGACATCCTCCCCACCGAAACCGCCCACATCACCAAGCGCGAGGCCAAGGAGGGCTACCGCCTCTCCTGTCAGGTGGGGGTCAAGCAGGACATGGAACTCGAGCTCGACCCGGAGATCTTCTCCATCAGCAAGTGGCAATGCCGGGTACGCTCGAACAAGAGCGTTTCAACCTTTATCAAAGAGCTGGTGCTGGAACTGCCGGAAGGCACCGACCTTGATTTTCGCGCCGGCGGCTACATCCAGATCGAGGCGGACGCGCATGTCTGCGAGTACAAGGAGATGGAGATCGCCGAACAGTACCGCGAGGACTGGGACAAGTTCGACCTGTGGCGGTACCGTTCCGAGGTCAAGGAGAAGGTCATGCGCGCCTACTCGATGGCCAACTACCCCGAGGAGAAGGGGATCATCATGCTCAACGTGCGCGTCTGCCCGCCCCCGCCGGGGGTGGACAACGCTCCGCCCGGGCAGATGTCGTCCTTCATTTTCAACCTCAAGCCGGGCGACACGGTCGAGGTCTCCGGCCCCTACGGCGAGTTCTACGCCAAGGACACCGACGCCGAGATGGTCTTTATCGGCGGCGGCGCCGGCATGGCGCCGATGCGCTCACACATCTTCGACCAGTTCAAGCGCCTCAAGACCAAGCGCAAGGTTTCCTTCTGGTACGGCGCCCGCAGCCTGCGCGAGGCCTTCTACGTCGAGGAGTTCACCCGGCTGGCCGAGCAACATGACAACTTCGACTGGTATCTGGTGCTCTCCGAACCGCTGCCCGAGGACAACTGGGACGGCCCGGTCGGTTTTGTTCACCAGTACCTCTACGATAACTATCTCTCCACCCACCCGGCCCCTGAAGACTGCGAGTACTACATGTGCGGCCCGCCGATGATGAACAAGGCGGCCGGGGAGATGCTCTACAACCTCGGCGTCGAAGAGGAGAACATTCTCTTTGACGACTTCGGCATCTGACAAGGAGGTCAGCCGTGCGCTTCGAACAGACGCGAACCATCCTGCAGACGCTGGCCCCGCAGTACCACCGCACGGTCAGCGAGCATTACCAGCAACTGGCAGAGGGACAGGTTTCACCGCGGGTGCGGCTGATGCTCGATTACCTGGTCGATCATGAAGAACATCGCGCTTTGGCTCTCGGCGAATTCTGTCATGGGGAATCGCACAAGGTGCTGGACCATTGGCTCAAAGGTCTGGAGAGAAATTTTCCCAGGGTGCCGACCGGCCTGCTCGAGGAGGGCGCCGCCATCGACCTCGACAAACTGATCCAGGCCGCTGTTGGGTACAAGCAGACCCTGATAGAATACTTCCGCTATGCCTGTGAACACTGCACCGATGCACAGACCGCTGCGCTGTTCAAAAAACTGTGCAGTCAGGAAGAGCAGGCGATGCGAAGAATGATTCGACATGCCCAGGGATTGGCTGATCTATAATGGCAGAATCGGCGGGAAGGGTATGAAAGTATTCGTAATCACGTTGATCTTGTTTATACTTGCTTTTGCCGGCCTGGCTGCGGGTCTTCTGCTCAAGCGCCAGGGGATCAAGGGCGGTTGCAGTCCGGCTCCGGGCAGTAAGTGCCAGTGTAAATCAGAGGGGGATCACAGCAAGAGTTGAGGGGGTGGTCGAGAGTGGATTGGTTGCTGTGATGACCAGCAACGGGCTTCTCCCAGAAGTCTTCGCTTCGTCTTGTCCGCTTTGTTCATCTGTCCGCTGGAGCGTCTGCCAGTTAGGCGGTCCGGCTGGTCCTCATTTTTCCGGTGCTCCGATATTTTTGAAGATCGGGACCGGTGTCGTTTTATCTTTTTCTGTAACAAGTCGCCGAGTCATTTCGTTGCCATGTCACTTGGTTCGTCCATGGGCCGCCACATCTATTATTAATTGAATTGAGCGTTTGTTGCACCGTCACATTGTGCCACTTGGCTGTGCTGCGAGCCTTCTGGCAAGAATGGCGGATATCGATGTCTCCTTGCAGAAGCGTAGGGTGATGGTGCAGCAAAAGTCTGAAATGCCAGGTGTTTGAATTGGTCCAACCCCGGGGACGCAGGGCTGCGTGGTTTTCGTTGGGTGAGCTTGGTCGTTATGTGCGAAAATTAATAATGGTAGCGAACTTGAGCAATAAAAACGGAATCTTCCGTAGCCTTATAAACGATTCGATGCTCATCGTTGATTCGCCGGGACCAATAACCGGACAGACCA
>PKUC01000103.1 GCA_002868865.1 Desulfuromonas sp.
GCAGAGCATACAACCCCAGGTAGGATAGGTTCGCTGCCTCCGGGTGACCATAAATCCCGAAAACGCCGCATTCTTCGTGCAATTTATCGAACATTAACTTTCGACTCCGAAAAATATTGAGCTACAACAATTCATCACGCACAAAGCGCACTGCATTCTGATACATCCACAACCCCATCCCCTCTTCCGGAAGTTCTTCGCGTGTCCAGCGCGGGTGGTGCGTGCGGTGGACATAGGCTTCAGGGTGCGGCATCAAGCCAAAGATTCGGCCACTGCGGTCGCAGACTCCGGCGATAGCAGAAACGCTGCCATTGGGGTTATCGGGATACGACATGGTGGGGCGCAGTTCGGTATCAGCGTAGCGGACCACAGCGAGATGCTGTTCTTCAAGGCGCTGCAAAACCTGCTCGTCTTCGACCACGAACTTACCCTCGCCGTGGCGGACCGGCAGATAAAACTCCTTATGTCCGCGGGTGAAGATACAGGGAGAATCCTCATCGACCGCCAGCCACGACCAGCGATCCTCAAAACGACCCCGATCGTTAAAGGTCAGGGAGGTTGTCTGACGACCGGATCCGTCCAGATCGGGCAGCAGCCCCATCTTCACCAGCAGCTGAAAGCCATTGCAGACTCCCATCACCAGCTTGCCGTCTGCGACAAAGCTCCGCAGCTGATCGGCAACAGATACGGTCGATCCTGCGACCTGAGCATGCCGCAGGCGGTTGGCACCGGCTTTGGCGCTGCCCAGATCATCTCCATCGAGAAAACCGCCGGCCAGATTGAGAAAATGGTAATCCTCCAAACGCACCCGTCCGGTCAACAGCTCGGCAATGTGGACAATATCGGCAACCTCGGCCCCTGCCAGACGACAGGCATTGGCGACTTCGCGCTCACAGTTGGTGCCGTTGCCGGCGATAACAATGGTTCTGACCTGTTTCGACATGATTACAGCTCCCGCAGCGGCGCCTGCCAGGCTTCTTTGAGGTGAATAATATCGGTATCGACAAGCACGGTACCGTCCTGGCCGGAAATCTTCAGGATCTTATCAGCGGTCACGGTGCCGATCAGGCGGAGCGACTGCCCTGCGAAAAGATCTTCGAAGGCCTGTCGATGCTGAGGATGGACGGTGACCAGCAGACGGCTCTGCGATTCGGAGAACAGCAGCTTGTCATCACGCAGGGTACCGACGGTCTCGACCCTGGCCAGATCTATCTCCAGTCCCAGATCCCCGGCAAAGGCTGTTTCAGCAAGGCTGACACCCAGACCGCCGTCCGACAGGTCGTGACAGGAGGCGACAAGCTGTTGCCGCTGGGCTCTGTTCAGCGTGCGGTAGCGCTGCAAGGCGACTTCTGCATCGACCTTGGGAACATTTTTACCCAGTTCTCCGAGACTGTCGTAATATTCAGAACCACCCAGTTCATCGGCCGTTGTCCCGAGCAGATAGATCAGATCGCCGGTTTTTTTGGCGTCCATCGAAACCGCGCAGCGGACATCATCGATCTTGCCGATGACCGAAAACAGCACCGTCGGCGGGATGGAGATCTTGGTGTCACCGATCTGGTAATCGTTCTTCATCGAGTCCTTACCCGAAATCAGCGGCACACCGAACGCGACACAGTAATCGTACAGCGCTTTGTTGGCCCGCACCAGCTGAGCCGCCTTGTATTCGCCATCGGGGGTCTTTTCACTCTTGACCGGGTCGCACCAGCAGAAGTTGTCCAGCCCGGCAACATGATCGATATTGCCGCCGGTGGCAACGTAGTTGCGCAGCCCCTCATCGATGGCGCAGGCCATCATGTGGTAGGTGTCGATATCGGAGTAGCTCGGACAGATGCCGTGCGACACCACCGCCCCTTCAAAGCTGTCAAACACCGGGCGGAAGACCGCCGCATCGGACGGCCCGTCGTTGTTTGCACCGGTCAGCGGCTTGATCACCGTGCCGGCCTGCACTTCATGGTCGTAACGGCGCACAACACTCTCTTTGGAGCAGATATTGAGTCGACCGAGCAGACCGTTTAGGGTCTGTCCCAGATCGTCCGGCTGAGCGAAGTCCGGCTCGTAATGATCACGCAGCTCCCAGCGGGCCGGGATCACCATCTGCGGCACGCCACCATGAAGAAAATCCATCGGCAGGTAGGAGACCGTCTTGCCTTCATAGAGACAATGGAAATAACCGGAGTCGGTAAACTGCCCCAGATCGGAGACCTCAACATCCATCTCTTTCGCCAGGGTCTTAAACGCTTCGAGATGGACCGGTGGTACCGCGAGGGTCATCCGCTCCTGGGCCTCGGAAATCAGAATTTCCCAGGGTTGCAAACCGGGATACTTAAGGGGGGCTCGGTCGAGATGCATTTCAAAGCCACCTGTGTCTTCGGCCATTTCTCCCACCGAGGAAGACAGTCCACCAGCGCCGTTATCGGTCATCGAATTATACAGACCACGCTGCTGGGCGATGGCGAGAAAATCGAACATACGCCGCTGGGTGATCGGATCGCCGATCTGCACTGCGGTCACCGGAGAGCCTTCGTGGAGTTCTTCGGAGGAAAAGGTCGCGCCGTGGATCCCGTCTTTCCCGATCCGGCCGCCGGCCATAAGGATATGGTCACCAACCTGGACCTGCTTTTCATGACAGGGCTTGCCGTGCAGCTCGGCGGGCATGATCGCCGCGGTGCCGCAGTAAACCAGAGGTTTTCCGGCAAAACGGTCGTCAAACACCAGCGAGCCGTTGATGGTGGGGATACCACTTTTGTTGCCACCGTGCTCGACCCCTTCGACGACACCATCAAAGATCCGGCGCGGGTGCAGCAGGCGCGGCGGCAGTTCCTTCTCGAGGAAGGGGGAGGCGAAACAGAACACATCGGTATTAAAAATCAGCCGCGCCCCCATGCCGGTGCCGACGCCATCGCGATTGACGCCGACGATACCAGTCAGAGCTCCACCGTAGGGATCGAGGGCCGAGGGGGAATTATGGGTTTCGACCTTGAACACCAGGCTCCAGTCATCGTTGAAGCGGATCACCCCGGCATTGTCCTTAAAGACTGACAGGCAAAAGTCCCGATCCCCCATACGTTCACGAATGGTGCTGGTTGCACCAACGATATAGGTCTTAAACAGCGAATCGATCTGTTCACGGTGGCCATTCTCGTCAACATAGTCGATCCGTGCCGCAAAGATCTTATGCTTGCAGTGCTCACTCCAGGTCTGAGCCAGCGCCTCCAGTTCAACGTCGGTGAGATCGGCACCCAATCCGACATCGCCCCGCGCCTTTTGAATCCGGGAGTCAGCGACGTGTTGCTGGATGGTCTGCATCTCTTCGAGGTTAAGAGCCAGCATCCCGTCGCGGCTGATCTGCAGCAGTTTTTCGTCAGACACCGCCAGGTCGATGCTGCGTACCTGCGGCTGACTGTCGCTGGTCACCCGCGGAACAGTCACCGGCACCCCGGACTGTGGATCCAGCTCATCACGCTTTAAAATCGTCCAGCGCTGAATCAAGCCGTTGGCGAGAAAGCCCGAGGCAATCTGCTCAGCCTGTGAGGTATCGATATCACCGCTCAACAGGTACTGGGTCGAGGTATAGACCCCCTCTCCAGCAGCAAACGGTCGGCCGGTCTGGTACTGAATCGCCTCGCGGGCGGTGCGGCCGACGTTATCTGTTACTCCGGGACGGTAACCGACTTCGATGAGAATATCGAAATCGCTCGCCAGCGGCTGGTTGATGGCGACGTTCTGTATCACGGGATCGGAAAAGGGTCCCTGCGCTGCCGCTTCGACCTCGGCCTGCGAAAGCTCCGCATCGACGGTGTAGACATCGAGGGTCTTGACCGCAGTCAACTCAAAACCGAGATGTTCTCGAATTTCGCGACGAACCCGCTCCCCGCGCGCATCGATCATGCCGTCCTTCAGTCCGGTGACGATTCTCCAAGCCATACTCTTACGACTCCAAAAAGTTTGAGATTAAAGGGGGTAGAACTGTTTTCTCTGTGCAGTTATCGAGATTTATGGTTCAGGCCGTCTCCGGGAGCGGCCGACCGATAAAACAGGAACTGGCATACGCCTGCTGGCCGACCACAATCCTGGGACGGCAGAGGCCCTGTTCTGTGAGGGCCGTTTCGATCAGCGACGCCGCCAGATCAGGGCAATTATTTTCGGCGCTGAGGTGTGCGACAAACACCGCCTCCAGCCCCTCCCAGCAGATCTCACTGAGCAGCCGGACCGCATCGACATTGGAAAGGTGGCCGAGTCTGCTGCGGATGCGCTGTTTCAGTTTCCAGGGATAGGGCCCGGCCAGCAGCATCTGTTCATCATGATTGGCTTCGAGAACAAGGACCCGGCAGGATTTCAATCGCTCCGCGACCAGCCGGGTGGCAACCCCGAGATCGGTGGCGAAGCCGACCCGCCCTTCCGATGAGTCGATGGCAAAACCGACCGGATTGACCGCGTCATGGGCGGTGGCAAAACTGTCGATGGTCAGATCTCTAAACGCAAAGCGATCTCCGGCCGAAAAGAGCCGCAGATCGTCGATCGTACCGAGTTTTGGAAGATGATTGACGGTCTCGCTGTCGATATAAACCGGCAGACCGTAACGGCGCGCCAGAGGTCCGATTCCGCAGACATGATCATGATGTTCATGGCTGACCAGGATGGCGTGGATGTCATTGCCCGACAACCCCAGGGTCGCCAAGCGACGATCCGCCTCACGGGCCGACAGACCGGCATCGATCAGTAATCGACAGCCATCCGCCTCGACCAAGGCTGTATTGCCCCGGCTTCCGCTGGCCAACAGGCAGACCCGCACAGTGAATTCACCCTTCCTCCCCCCGCAAGCGCTGCCCTTTGTACCGAAAAATCGAACCTGCTGCAAGTAGAAAAGGGGGCGCCGTACAGGGCCACAAAAAAGCGGGAAAGTGTTTTGCAAATCCTCTATTTTTGTGTAGTCTTAACTTTGTTTTATTTACCAACAAAACCGCACACTTGGTATCAATTGTCAGATATCGCTCAAACGGGTCGCTGTCAGGAAAGTAAACTCTGAATCGGGAGGAAAACCATGACGACGAAAGTGGCTATCAACGGTTTTGGACGTATCGGCCGCAACGTTCTGCGGATCGCCAGCCAATCGGATCGTTTCGAAGTCGTCGCGATCAACGATCTGACCGACCCCGCGACGATAGCACATCTGCTCAAATACGACTCGGTGCATGGGACCTTTGCCGCCGAGGTTACGGTCGAAAACGATATCCTCACCGTCGCCGGTCGCCCGATCCGTATCCTGCAGCAACGCGATCCGAAGGACCTGCCATGGGCCGAGCTCGATATCGATATTGTCATCGAAGCGACCGGATTGTTCACAAAACGGGATGACGCCGCGCGACATCTCGATGCAGGCGCCAGACGGGTGGTCATCAGCGCACCGGGCAAACAGGCCGACGCGACCCTGTGTATGGGGATCAATCACACCGACTTCGATCCGGCCCGCCACACCATCATCTCCAACGCCTCCTGCACAACCAACTGCCTGGCCCCGGTCGCCAAGGTTCTTGATGAACGATTCGGTATCGAACGGGGGATGATGACCACCGTTCATGCCTATACCAACGACCAGCGCATTCTCGACCTGCCCCACAGGGATCTGCGCCGGGCCCGGGCTGCTGCGCTGTCGATTATCCCCACCACCACCGGCGCCGCTGCAGCGATCGGGCTGGTCCTGCCACAACTGGACGGCAAACTGTCCGGTATGTCGATCCGTGTACCGACCCCCAACGTCTCACTGATCGATCTGGTCGTTGAAGTCAGCAGCGGCACCGATGTGGACGGGGTCAACGCCGCAATCAAACAGGCCGCTGAGCACGACCTGAAAGGGATCCTTGATTATTGCTCCGAACCGCTGGTCGCCAGAGATTTTCTCGGTTCGTCAGCGTCAGCGACCTTCGATGCACTTTCGACAACAGTGCTGAACGACACCTTAATCAAAGTACTGGCCTGGTACGACAATGAATGGGGGTATTCCCACCGGGTCTGTGATCTGACAACTTTTATCGCCCAGAATTCATAAACAGGAGAACACCACATGCACAACAAGCTGACACTTGAACAGATCGACGTCGCACAAAAACGGGTCTTTTGCCGGGTCGATTTCAACGTCCCCTTGGACGGTGACCAGATCACCGACGACACCCGGGTCCGCGCCGCACTGCCGACCATCCGCTTCCTGCGGGACCAGGGCGCAAAGCTGATCCTCGCGTCCCACCTGGGGAGACCCAAGGGGAAAGTCAACCCCGACTTCAGCCTCAAACCGGTCGCCCGTCATCTACAGGGCCTGCTCGACTGCCCGGTGACAATGGCTCCCGACTGTATCGGCAGCGCCACCGAAGAGCTGATCGCAGCGATGAAACCCGGCGATGTCCTGCTGCTGGAAAATGTCCGATTCCACGCCGGTGAAACCGACAACGATCCCGACTTTGCCGCACAGTTGGCCGCGCTGGCCGATGTTTACGTCAACGACGCCTTCGGCACCGCCCACCGCGCCCATGCATCCACCGAAGGAGTCGCCCGCCTGCTGCGCCCGGCAGCTGCAGGGTCTCTGATGCAGAAGGAACTGACCTACCTCGGCCGCAGCCTGGCGGATCCCCAACGCCCCTTTCTGGCGATCCTCGGCGGCGCAAAGGTCAGCGACAAGATCACCGTCATCGAAAACCTGCTGCCGAAGGTCGACACCATCCTCATCGGCGGCGGCATGGCCTATACCTTTCTGCGTGCCCAGGGGATCAGCGTCGGCACCTCGCTGGTGGAAAATGACTGCATCGAACTGGCCGGCGCGCTGCTGAAAAAAGCCGCCGAGCACAATGTCGACTTTCTCCTGCCGGAAGATCACGCCGTCGCCACCGAATTTTCTGACGCCAGCCCCATGCACCTGTGCACCAACAAAAACTTTCCCGATGCGATGATGGGACTCGATATCGGCCCCGACACCATCGCCACCTACAGTCAGCGCGTCGCTGCAGCGAAAACCGTACTCTGGAACGGTCCGATGGGCGTTTTTGAATTTGCAACCTACGCACGCGGCACCTTCGCCGTCGCCGAAGCGTTAGCGGACTCTGAAGCGCTGTCGATTATCGGCGGCGGAGATTCCGTTGCGGCAGTCAACAAGGCCGGACTGCAGGACAAGATGACCCATATCTCCACCGGTGGTGGCGCATCCCTCGAATTTCTCGAGGGGAAACAGCTGCCCGGCGTCGTCGCGCTCTCAGACGCCTAGTCGAACAAGGACAGCTCCGACACGCGAGATAACACCCATTCACATCCACAGAACGAAAGAGTCATTCACATGCGTAAACCACTGATCGCCGGCAACTGGAAACTCCACAAGACCCTCTCCGAAAGTCGCGCCCTGGCAGCCGGGCTGGCCGACAACTTAAGCGATGTCACCGACGTCGATATCCTCGTCGCCCCGGTGTTCACAGCTATTTCAACGGTTGTCGACGCCCTGCAGGGTTCACCCATCGCAGTCGCGGCCCAGAACTGCTATCCGCAGCAGACCGGCGCCTACACCGGGGAGGTTTCGCCCCTGCTGCTTCAGGACGCCGGCTGCAGCGCGGTCATCATCGGCCATTCGGAGCGACGTCAACTGCTCAACGAAACCAACACGCTGATCAACCAGAAGGTCCGCACCTGCCTCGATGCCGGACTGACACCGATCCTCTGTATCGGCGAAACCCTCGAACAGCGGAACAACGATGAGATGCTCGAGGTACTGGCCGACCAGGTCACCGGTGGCCTCATCGATCTGACTCCTGAGCAGATACAGCGCGTCGTCATCGCCTATGAGCCGGTGTGGGCCATCGGCACCGGCGTCACCGCCACTGATGACCAGGCTCAAGACGCCCACTCTTTTATCCGCGGTATGATCCAGGGATTATCAAATCAGGAGATCGCCGCCGGATGCCGGATCCTCTACGGCGGCAGTGTCAAGCCGGACAACGTTGACGGCCTGCTGGCGCAGGACGATATCGACGGCGCGCTGGTCGGTGGGGCGAGTCTCAAGGTTGAAGATTTCATCCGCATCGTCCACTTCAAACGCTAACCACACGCTCCGCAAATCGGATAAAAAAAGGCCGGATCAGAACACGCCTGATCCGGCCTTTTTTTTGATAACTTTTGGCCCATATCAGGGCTGGTAACGGACCGTCACCCGGCGGTTCTGCTGCCGTCCTCTCTGCGTGTTGTTCTCCGCGACCGGCTCACGATCACCATAGCCGATCGACGTCACCCGTTCGGCTGGGGCGGAAAAGGTATCGACCAGCAGATCACGGACGCTGTCGGCACGTTGCTGCGAAAGTTTCAGATTGTACCAAGACGCACCGACATTGTCGGTGTGCCCCTCAACAATCAGCCATCCTTTTTCAGAGCCACGCACCACCTCGGCGAGAACAGAGAGATCCTTAAGCACATCTTCGACTGCGGCCTCAAAGGACGACGACGCGGAGCGGTAGCGGATCGTCACCCCATCCGCGAGGTACGCCGGAAGCTCCGGGCAACCCCGCTCATCAACCGTCAGGCCATCGGAGGTCTGCGGGCAGGCATCGCGAATATCGACCACCCGATCCCCGTCGCGATCGAGCAGAGTCGCAGCGGCGGTCTCCGCGACAGCAGCCACAACCGGTACGATAACAGGTGCGCCTTCGGCTTCAACGGCGACCTCGGTCTCCGGTGCAGGGGCCGGTTCCGACACTGCGACAGCATCCTGTGTCTTGAAAGATTCTGTCACCGTCTCTGCCATAGTATCCGCTGGCGATGCAGCGATTGCCGTGGGCTCCTCTTCAACTCTCATGGCCTCAGTCGATCCTGCCCCACCAAAAGAGAAAGCCAGGCCCCCGGACGCTTCGAAGTTATGCAGCGGATCACTGTCGCGCTGCTGATCCTTATCGTTAAAGTCGATGATATGGCGGACGTCGAGCCGCAGAGCGGTCCGGTCGCTGAACGCAAACTTAAAACCTGTGCCGTAAGCGACTTGGGCGTTATTATCGCTCCCCAGCCCGTCAGGGGACAGGCGCGCGACACCCAAGCCCGCAGCCAGGTACGGCCGCATCGGGCTTTCTCCGGGGAAATAGCGCAGCAATTCAAGGCGACCGATCAGCGCATCGACATCCTCTCCGCCGTTACGATCTTCTTCGGTGTCCAGACCAGCCAGCAACAACTCCGCGCCAATCCGGGAGGAAAAATCGTAACCGAGCCGTATCCCGTAAAACCGCGCGTTTTTCAGTTCCAGTTCATTATCAAACAGGTAACCGCCCACAATCGGGCTGAGTGAAAAGGACTGCCGGGTATCATTTGCCAGAGCCACCGCCGCTGGCCACGCAAATAACAACGTCAGCAGGATCACCATGACCCCTCGTGTCGTACACCTCATGTCATTATCCCTTCTGTGCATTAAAAGATAAAATCCAGAACATTTTGCCAGTTACTCGACAAACGTAACTGTCTGGGCGTAGTCCTCCAGTGGAACACCATCTGCGCGCAACGTCAGAGCATACTGACCCGTCAGGCTGGTTGTCCCGAACTCACTTGCCACTTTTTCGGCCAATAGCGTCCTGATCTGCGCGAAATCGAAGGTCAACTCGTAGGTGCTCGCATCGTTACTGAACAGAACATCGTACGCCTTGAGTTCGGAGGAAATCCGTGTTCCATCTGCCTTGACCGCCGCAACCGTCATCATCGAATTTAAAAAAGACAGATCGAAAGCCGGGGCATGAAAATTTTCTGATGGTCCGGACAGAGTAACTTCGACCTTATCGACACTGAAACTCACCGAACGATCACTGCCATTCTGATTCAGCTCCAGATTAAGTACAGCATTGTCATAGACCTTATCTTTCAGAGTACTGTTGAAGGCATCAAAACTCACAACGATCTCATCGATCTCATCCGCTACATTGGTCTTTACTCGCGCCATATCGTAAAAAGCGATATCAGTAACCGTCAGTACCGCATAGCGGGTGATATTGTCGAAAGTTGCGGTTTCATCCTCAAGGGCTATCGCAACGGCCTCGTTAACGATGATTTCCTTCTCGGCATCATCTAGTTTGGCAACATCTGTTTCGTTGACGGTCCCGGTCGTACTCGTTTCAGCGGCATCGGCAACGTTTTCTTCAACCTTCGTCACCACCGCCTCAAATGCAGCAACGACCGCGTCGTCCTCCTCCGCTGTTTCAATCTCGATGTCGCTGCTTGTTTTCAGTTCAGGCAGAACGGCTTTAATCGCCTTGGTCACCGCAGGAGCTATAGTGTCGTTCTCTGTATCGTCATCGAGCAGGTTGGCAATCGCATTCTCCTCAACGAGGGTCTTGGAAATCTCGGTGGTTACCATTTCCGCTTCGGCATCGTCCGTCGCACCGAGGTCTTCGACCAGATAGAGAGTCTCTTCAACAACCTTGACCAGGCTGACGAACGCGGCGGCAGCCTCTTCGGACGGATCAGCGTCGTAGCTGCCAGAACCGGACAGGGTCGCCAACGACGCCTTCAATTCTTCCTTCTTGTCTTCGGGGGCCAACTCGACCAGTGTCGTTGCCGGGGTAATATTCTTCGCGCCAGCCGGTGCAAGGAGAGTCAAACCAGGCCGACCAGAGAGGGTATCGGTACCGCCTTTCGACACCAGGGTATAATCACCATATCCTTCAGGGATCACCAGATCATCGAAATCCCCGTTCTCGTCGGTGTAGGTCGAGACTTCATTACTCGGCTCACCGGCATCCAGCTTGCGATTGCCGTTCTTATCGGCGATAACCAGTGCGTCCTTAACCGGACCCTGAACAACGGCTCCAGAAACCGTCTTAAACACCGGTGCCGTCGGGCGGGATCCGCCATCACTGCAGGCAGAGATGAGCAGCAACACCAGTGCCGCCATCACCATTCCGAACGTCAATATACGCATGTCCCTAAGCCTCCTAAGTCTGTTCTGCATTTAATCGCCGAAATGCACAGTCAGCCCCGCAAACGCAAAGCCGTAGTCATGATCAAAAGTCGTCTGAGTATACCGGTTATAGAGAACCGGAACAATCCCGTTAAGCTGGCGATAAAAGTATTCCGCCCCAAGATGGAACGTGACCTGATCCATCACGGCGTAGTACAGTTCCGCCCGCAGGTGATGATTGGTATCGATCACATCCAGACCTGCACCACGATCCGCCTTGAGCCACATCCAGCTCAGCCGTCCAGCAAGACGGCGGCTCACATCGACGTGACAAGACGCCCCCAACTGCCAGACGGTTTCGGTCCGCTTCAGCGAATTATCGACACCAAGCGCCGACAGCATAGCGTCATCCAGTCCGTAATCGTCAAAGCTATGGACGAGGTCGCCGTCCAGCCAATGACGCTCCAGAGCGGCAAACAGCGAAAAGCGCACCGGATTGAACGCACGACTCAAGCCGGCCTGCCAACGCAGGGTCTGTGACTGCACATCATCCAGACCGGCCATCAAGGCAGGTTTAGTCGTTCCGTCGGGTGTCACAATCGGTGAACTGACAGTCACATCACCATCAGTGAAGACGACCCGATCCGCAGTGGTCTGTATCGACAGATCACTGTCAAAACGCCGTACCAGCCGATTCAGGTCATCGGTCCTTGTCAGAAACTGATCAGCGGCACGCTCATAACGGTAGGCGGTCCCGACAAACCAGCGCCACTTTCCGGGGCGTGGCGGCGGACCGTACAGGGCCGACAGTTGATAGCGGTCAAGCTCAAAGCGGATCGGTGACACCACCAACTGCAGGTACTGATAACCACCCGAAACCGTCAAACGGGGGGACGCTCCCCACGAACTGCCAAGCCGCAATCCCCTCAGATCACCGAGGGTGTCACTGCGATCGGCGGCATTAACATCGTCAAGACGCGACTCACGAATATCAAAAATATCGATTTTGTCATCGATTTTCAGCCCCGCAACCGACAGCTGCCAATGACCGGCTGACAAAAGTTCACCATGTGCCGGATCATCCCAAGTCGCGTAAGCGCTTCCCGCCCAGCAGAGCAGTATCAGCAGCAGCGCGACAGATCTCACCCGGCAGACTCCTGCCGCTTTTGCAATTCGAGCTCCCAGTCCCAGGCGGTTTTGACGATGTAGGCCAGATCATCATGTTCCGGCTGCCAACCCAGCTCGGTGCGCAGACGCTGACAGCGGGCCACCAGCTCAGGGGGATCACCGTCGCGACGGGGTTCATCGACGATCTTAAAATCGACGCCGGTGACCGTGCGGGCCACCTCAACCACTTCGGCCACCGAAGCACCGTGACCGTAGCCGCAATTGAAAATGTCACTGTCACCACCATCCATCAGATGCTTCAGGGCCACCAGATGCGCCGTCGCCAGATCATCGACATGGATATAGTCACGGATACAGGTGCCGTCGGGGGTCGGATAGTCGCGGCCGAAAATACCGAGTTGCGGGAAAACCCCCAGTGCGGTTTTTAGCGCACGGGTAATCAGATGGGTCGGGTTTTTATAGTCCTGGCCAATCCGGCTCTGCGGGTCGGCTCCGGCCACGTTAAAGTAACGCAGCGCCACATAGCGAAAATCGGGATCCGCCGCCGACAGATCGGCCAGCAATCGTTCGGTCATCATCTTGCTGGCCCCGTAGGGATTGATCGGATCGAGGGGAGTCTGTTCGGCAACAGGGATCAGCTCCGGCTCGCCGTAAACCGCCGCCGTAGACGAAAAGATCATCTGATCGACGCGGCAGGCGCGCAACACCTCGAGCAGATTCAGGGCATTGACGGTATTATTCCGGTAGTATTTCAGCGGCCGGGAAACACTCTCACCCACCTCGATCGAAGCGGCAAAATGGATCACAGCCTCAGGGCGAAACGATTCCACCGTCTTCTTCATCAATACGGTATCAGCAAGATCCCCCACCACCAACCGTCCCGACAGGACCGCCGAAGCGTTGCCCGTCGACAGGTTATCGTAGACCAGAATCTCGGCTCCGGCCTCGCCCAGTGCCTTGACCACATGACTGCCGATATATCCAGCACCGCCGGTCACCAGGATCCGGCGATTTTTCAGATCGATCTGATTCATTCCCATATCCTTATAAAATTCCTGTTAAGTATTTATAAACAGGCAGCAGTAGCGAGATCTCTTCTCACGCCGAAGCACGCTCTCCTTGAACGCTCAGCGGTTCAATTTCCGTCCGGTAATTGAAAAAAACCACATTGATGGCCAGAAACAGCAAACCGCCCCGGATCGGCAGATCCGCCAGGTGAGACAGCTGAGGAATTTGAGAAAAAGCCACCAGAGCAAAAACGGCAAACCCCAGGAACATCAACTCTGGGAGGGTTACAAAAAATTCGCCCTGCTGACGGAACAATCCCTTAAGTCCGATCAGCAGCAGCATCAGGGCAAACAACCACAGCTCGATCTGGGTCATCTGCAGCCCCTCGGTCAATCGAAGATCGGTGAGGGGATCAACGCCAAGGGCAACCACCACCCCGCCCAGATAGTAATACGACTTGAGCAGAAAAACGCTCAGCAGGCTACGCACCACCCATACCAGGGCGAACCCGACCAGATAGACCAGCTCAACCCACCGGACCGTCTCATCGACAACACCGACATAAACCGCCAGAATCAGATAAAAACCGAGGACCAACAGCAGTAAAAAACGGACCCGATCTGCCAAAACCGCCAGAGATTTATAATGAGGGGTTTCACGCAGACCATGTGGCGAATCGTGCGCAAAAAACGCAAACCGTTTCCGGTGATTGATCAGGTAGCGGAGCAGACCGTAAAACAGAGAAGAGATAACCGCATAGACCGCCAGCAGGAGAAACTCTGGCCACTGGCGCGCCAACACCGCGATCGCCGCCCAGAACAGAGACAATCCATAGATGATGATTACGGTAAAGCGGTGCTGAACCCCCAGATTCAGAAACTTGTGGTGCACATGGGTCATATCGGGAGAAAACGGCCCCAGCCCCTTCATCACCCGGCGGGTCATCACCCACAGCGCATCGATGATCGGTAAGCCAAGAATCACCACAGGAACCATCGGACTGACTTTACTGCCAGCGCCCTGAGTGAGAAACACCGCCAGAAAACCGAGCAAAAATCCGACACTCAAGCTCCCGGCATCCCCCATAAAGATCCGCGCCGGATAAATATTGTATTTCAAAAACCCGGTCAACGCCCCCAGCAACGCGGCGCACAGCAGCAGCACCTCGGTCTGCCCATCGACCAGCGCAAGCAGAAAAAACGCTGTCAGCGCAATCACCGACACCCCGCCCGAGAGGCCATCAAGTCCGTCGATCAGGTTGATGGCGTTAACCACCCCGACCACGGCAAACAGGGTAAACGGAATCGCCGCCCATAACGGCAGCACGACAGGGCCGAAACCGAACAGATTGCCCAGATTCTGCAAGTATAAGTGACCGACCGAAATAGTAATCAGGACCCCGGCAATTTCGCCGGCAAATTTACGTTTGGGTGTCAGGCCATACAGGTCATCGATCAGACCGGTGACAAAGACCACCAGCCCACCCGCCATTACGCCGCGGATCTCTTTCGAGGCATCGACAAACACCAGCATCGAAAACAGAAAAGACAAAAAGATAGCGATCCCCCCCAAACGCGGAATCGCCCGGTTATGGATTTTCCGTTCATCCGGCTGATCAACCGTCCCGGTCGACAACGCCCAGCGGCGTAAAACCGGCACCAGCGCCAGAGACGAAAAGAGTGCTGTAATGAATATCAGAATATAAATCACGGAAGGTCTCCCCCGAATAAAAATAACATCAGCAATATTATGAACAATAAGACTTTGAAATCAATGAAATTAATCGAACAATCCATAAAATCTGAGGTGACCGAGCTGTAAGCCGCAAGCAGCACAAAAATCAAACCCCGCGGCTGTTC
>PKUC01000068.1 GCA_002868865.1 Desulfuromonas sp.
GATTCCCCGCTCGAGGCGGTTGTGAAACACCGATGAAATCAACGGCATCTCCGTGACCTGGGCGGTTTCCTTCTCGATGATCGATGCCAGAGTCAGGAGCTGATGACGGTTCAGCTTGACCTTCTGGGCCGCTTTCAGGGTGGTGTCGTCGAGACGGCTGGAAAGCTGCTGGACCATAATGCGGATCAGCGCTTCCTCTCCAATCCCCGGTTTGAAGCGGTAGGTTTCAGGAAACAGATAGCCTTCAAGGTTTTCGGCAGAGATACCGAGGCTGGTGAGAAACGATCTGTCGCGACTCAGGACGAGAAACCTCTTGGGGTCGCCCAGGTGCTGCTGGCCGATACGTTCGGCGATCTGCTGTAGGGTGAATCCTTCGGGGATGGTCAGGCTGGCCTGCTCGACGTCGCCGCTGACCAGTCGAGCCAGAATCTCGATAGGGTCGGAGCTGCCGTCGAAACGGTAGCGGCCGGTGTGGATGGCGTTGCTCTGATGGCGCAGTCGAGCCAGCAGTTTGAGGGCCATTGCCGAGCGCAGTACCCCCCGCTCTTCAAGTCGATGAGCGATTTGACTGAGGTTGGCGCCCGCTTCGATTTCGATGACGACCGCTGCTGGAGGAGCCGTGGCCATAAACCAGGAGCCGATCAGGGCAATGGTGGCGAGCAGCAGCAGGCACACCGTCAGCAGGGTTGAGCGCAGCAGGACCTTCTTCATCGGCATCAGAGAGAGAAGCGGGATTCGGTTCCGGCCCGCAGGCGTTCGATGTTGGCGCGATGTCTCCAGATGATAATGGCCGCGATCAGCAGTGTTGCGGAAAACAGGGATGTCGATTGTTCAAACGATAAGATCAAGAAGGGGATCAGAGCGGCGGCACTGATGGATGCCAGGGAAATGTAGCGCCAACCCCACAGGACAACGATAAACAGGCCGAGAGCGCAGAGGACCGACAGCGGTGACAGCACCAGAAAGATTCCCAGCGCTGTAGCGACCCCTTTGCCCCCCTTGAATCGCAGGTAGATAGGGTAACAGTGACCGACAAAGGCGGCAATGGCGATCTGCGCCAGCACGGTATGGTCGGCTGAGTAGAACTGCGCGGTCAACAGCAGCGGAAGAACGCCTTTCAGGCAGTCCCCGATCAGGGTCAGGAGGCCGAGAGTGCGTCCGGCGACGCGGTAGACGTTGGTGGCACCGATGTTGCCGCTGCCTGCATTGCGGATGTCTGCGCTGCCGGTCAGGCGGGTCAGCAGCACGCCCGTCGGGATGGCGCCAATCAGGTACGCCGCAGGGATAAGAAAAATCAGGGTCATAGTTATAACCAGTTGAAATTATTAAAAACAGATCCATGTTGTGCGAACGAATCTTCTAGCACCCTTCCGCGTTCGCTGTCAATCATTGTGTGCGGAAATGCTTTTAATGAACCACCTGGCATGCATAGGAATGGCCTATGGAAGTTATCGGGTCTAGAGAAAATAAATATTGGCCAAAAAGACCCGCTGGCACTAATGTTGTGCCACTTTATGTCGCAATGTGATTTCACGAAAGGGAGGTTGTTATGTTCGTAAAACAAGCGGTTGGGCTGGTTTTTGTTCTGATGCTGCTGTGTATGGCGGGAGCGGCTGTCGCGGCCGGTTACGGCACCATCGATCATCTTGTCATGAAGACCCTGGTGGATGCCGACGCGCGCAATTTCGTGCTGGTGGATGCGCGGAATCCAGAGGAGTATCGCGAGTCACATATCCCCGGTGCGATCAATATCCCCCAGCGTTCCTTTGGTGATTTCACCGGTCTGCTGCCCGCGAATAAAAATGTCATGCTGATTTTTTACTGCAACGGGGTTAAGTGTGGAAAAAGTAAGAAGTCGGCGAAGCAGGCGTTGGCGCTGGGCTATACAAACGTGCATGTTTACGCCGAGGGGATGCCGGTCTGGGAAGAGATTGGTTACTCGTTTTACAAGAGCGGAGATTATGAAAAACCGATCGAAACCAGCAAGCTTGTCCCGATGGATCTGCAGCAGCTGATGGAGGTGCAGCCCGAAAAGATTCAAGTGGTCGATGTGCGTGACCCCGAAGAGTTTGCCGAGGGGCATATTCCGGGAGCCATTAACTGCCCGCTGAAGGACTTTGCTCTGCAGTCCGGAATGATCGACAAGAAAAAGAAGGTTGTTGTTTATTGCAATGCCGGGGGGCGTAGCTACAAGGCGTACCGGAAGTTGATGCGACTGGGGTACAAGGATATTGCCCAGTCCCTGTTTGCCGACTGGAAAGCCGAAGGGCTGCCCGTTGTGATGTGATCCGGAAAACCTTGGAGAGCTGCACGAAAAAGCCCCTCTGCGTTAGCGGAGGGGCTTTTTCGTGCCCATCAATGATCAGATTTTTCACGGGGCAGATCCGGGTAAAGTGGTGGCAGTGCGGTCGTTTTAGAGGTGTCTGGTGCCGGCAGGTTTTTTAGCGCGGCGATCAGTGTCGTGCCCTGCCAGCGTGTCGTTTTGTTTTTGTAGAGAGCGTGGTTTAGCGTATCGAGGCTCGCCTTGAGTGCCGGATTGCCATGATGGGTCAGGGTGTCGAGTTCGGTTCCCGGGTGCGGGGTCCAACGCAGGCGAATCCACGAGATCAAGGCCCGGCGGGTTACTTCGGCGTCATGGCGTTTTGCGGCATCGAGGACTGATCTGAAGGCGTCTTTTTCAGCATCTTGGGGCGTGTTTGACGGCACGTTTGAAGGGGCGCGGCTGCTGCGCCACCAGAGCAGTCCGGTTAGAGCCCAACCCAATGCAAGACCGATGCTGATCAAGAACCAGAACCGGTTCCCGGGCGCGGGGGCTTCTTTTTTTGTGGGACGATTTGGTGCAACGGTAGCTGGGCTGACGGGGGGAGCCACCGAGGATTCCGGTTCTACGCTGCCGATTTCGGAAGATGCCGCTTCAACCTCTACGGTGACTGCCGGGAGATGGATCTGCTCCCACTGGTTGCTTGTGACGTTGAACCAGTCGAGAGTCAGCGCGGGCAGGGTGATCGGACCCGCCTGCATGGGGACCAGTGCCAGTTTCTGCTGCAGCATCCCGATCAATCCGGTTTGACTTTCACGGTTCTCACGGGCGGGCTGATCGGGGTAGCTTTTCCAACCGTCCGGTGTCGGAAGGGTGAGTGTCGGCAGACTCGCTGCGGGCAGCCCCTCGGCGGTTAAGGTCAGGGTGCGGGTCGCCGGTTCTCCGACACGCAGTGTGGGCGGATCGGTTTGCCAGTCATCGGTTAATGCCAGCTGCTGGGCCGGGAGCCAGAGGCGGCCCTGTGCGTTTTGCGGAGGGAGCACGTCGATGGTGATCGCCTCAGTGCGTCGCCGCAATTGTCGGATTGACGAACTGAACAGGCTGCGAACCTGCGAGGGATTACTTTCAAGTTGACCGTCGAGCTGAAGGCCGGAGAGCGTCAGTGGGCCGGCCTGCCGTGGATAAATGAGGTAGCGGCGCTCGATTCCCTGATAGAGGGTGCCGTCGCGGCGGGTTTCGAAACGGCGATCCTCACCCAGTTGACGGACTTCTGCGGTACCGTTTTCAATCGTCGGTTCGCTGAGACTGGCCTGCATCAGGTCGCCACGGTGAAGGATGCGCACACTGAGTACAACCTGCTGGTCAACATACGCTGTCTGTGCCGAGGGTGAAACCTCCAGCAGAAGGGGGCTGTCGGTCGTTGCTGCTGCATCGCTGACCGTAACGCTGACTGGCGGTGAGCAGTCAGGACCAAAGCAGAGCGACGGGATAACAAGTTGGCCGCTGCGGCGGGGCATCAGGGTGAGGGTTTGCGATTGGGAGCGGCTGATACTGCCGTTGATGATCTGCATCTGACTGCTCTGGGAGCGATTCAGGACATCCCAGTCGGTGGCGAGAGGGGTCAGATCCACATCCTCATCGGGGCTGCCGTTGACGCGCAGCTCCAGACGCACACTTTCGCCGTCGGCAATCCGGGTTCGATCGACGACGGCGTCGATCTGTGCCGCCGACAGCAGTGCCGGCAGGCCGCATGTCAGAAGTATCGCTCTCCACAAAGCCTGTCTTACCATGGTCGATCTGTCTCCCGCTGCTCGCCACGCTGGCGGTATTGATAGAGGAATTTCCGTCGCAGTAACCCTCCGGGATCATCAGGGATGCTCTGTAACCACTGTTGTATTTCACGATCCTCAGCGGACGCATCAAGGGTTTGGTCGCCTTCTGTGCTGCTCTGTGCGTCCTCGCCTGGCGCGTCCTCGCCGCTGTGATCAGGTTGATTCCGGGTATTTTCAGGGGGCTGTTTACCCTCTTGCTGCTCTGATGGTTGCGATTCGGTCCGTTGCTCTTGAGGGTTTGAGTTCGAGGCGCTGGTCTGCTGGCCCTGGGCCGAATTCTGCGGCTGTTGTGCTGAATCTTCTGTGCCTTGAGGGTTCTGACTGTTTTGTGAATCCTGGGCGTTGTCGCCGTTGTCGCCGTTGTTTTTGTCGCCTTGACTGTCATTCGATGAGGAGTCGCCCTGCTGGCTTTGCTCCTGCTGTTGCTTGATCGCCTCTTCCACCAACCGGCGGTTGTATCTGGTGTCCTCGGCGTCGGGGTTTAGCTCAAGGGCCCTGTCATAGGCATCGAGGGCGGTCTGCAGTTGGCCGTTGTGCGCCAGGGCGTTACCGCGGTTGTACCAGTCGTCGGCGGTACGGGGTTCCGGCTGCGCGGCAAGGGCTTGGTCGTAGTGTCCCGCGCGATAGAGAGCGCTGGCTTTCCAGCGTGGGTCGTTAAACAGCTGCGCCGCACTTTGATACTGTTCCGCAGCGAAGGCTTCAGCCGCCCGCTGGTCGGATCGTTGCCATAACTCCTGCCAGCTTATGGCGCAAACCTGCCGGGGCGGGGTGACGAGCAGCAACAGCAGGATCAGCAACCAGCCACGGCGGAACGCACAGGCGGTCAGCAGCGCCAGCGGAGGCAACAGCCAGATACCCATCTCTTGCCATTGATCTCCCAAACGATTTTTGATCGCTTTGGCCCGGTCGAGCCGCCGTGATTCCAATCCGGACAGCAGGCTGCGGAAGTCGTTGTCATCGATGCTGATCCGGTGGTAGCGCCCGCCACCCGCCGCCGCCAGAGTGCTCAGCCCTTGCTCCTGCAGGCGCGGCAGGACAACCTGTCCGGCACTATCTTTGTAAAAACCACCGCCCGGTTGCGGAATGGGAGCGCCGTCTGTGGTGCCGATTCCCAGCACCTGCAGTGACAGCCCCTGCGTCTGCATTTGTCTGGCGCTGGCGATTGCCCGCTGCGGGCGATCTTCATCGGTGATGAGCAAGACGGTGGCTTCGCGCAAGCCCGTTTGCTGAAGCAGTTCGGTTGCCAGAGGCAGGGCCCGGCCCGGATTGCTGCCCTGAACCGGCATCAGGTCCGGTTCGAGGGGGGCTAGCAACGCTTCGATGGTGCCGGTGTCTTCGGTGAGCGGGGTGATGACAAAGGCGTCGCCGGCGAAGGCGATCAGCGCGGTCAGGCCTTCTGTACGGCTGCTGAGGATATCGCGAATCTTCAGCTTTGCGCGCACTAACCTGCTGGGCGTAAGGTCGGCAGCCAGCATCGAACGGGACAGGTCCAGGCAGATAACCAGTGCGCTGTCTTGACTGAACAGGGGCAGCGGCCGCTTTTTCCAGGTGGGCCCAGCCAGGGCAATAACGGCGGTCAACAGCGCAATCAGGGTCAGCCAGAGCGGCCAGTGAGCCCGGCGGGTCGATTTGCCCAGCAGCAGGTGCGGTAACAGCTCCGGGTCGCAGACCCCTTGCCAGTTTCTGCTGATCAGTCGTTTGCGCCACAGCAGCCAGAGGAGGATCAGCAGCGGTGGCAGGCACCAGAACCAATCCGGGCGCAGAAAGTGAAATTGGCTCATGACGACCTCCGTAAGGATGGCAGAGCCGCATGAATCAACAGCAGGACCACGCCGACCAAGGTGCCGCCCAATGGCCAGGGAAACAGGGCGGTGACCGGACGATAGGTGTTCTTCTGCTTTTCGGTGGGCTCCAGCCTGTCGAGCAGGGCGTAGATGTCCTCCATCTCCTGCCGGTCACGGGCGCGGAAATAACGTCCGCCAGTCGATTCGGCGATCTGGGTGAGAGCGGCCTCGTCGAGATCGGTGGAGGGGTTGATCGTCCGCGAGAAGAGAAAACTCTGCACCTCCAACTGTTCCGAGCCGATGCCGATGGTGTAGATCTTCAGCCCTTTGCGCATCGCGAGTTCGGCCGCCTTAAGTGGATCGAGGGCTCCGGCGGTGTTGGCGCCGTCGGTGAGGAGAATCATCACCTGTTGGCGGGCGTCGTTTTCGGCCCTCTTCAGTACCAGCCCGATAGCATCCCCGATGGCGGTGCGTTCGCCCGCCAGGCCGATAGCGGCTTCATCAAGCAGGCGCGCGATAGTCTGTCTGTCGAAACTGAGGGGGGCTTGCAGGTATGCTTGTTCACCGAACAGAATCAGCCCGAGGCGGTCGCCGATGCGCCGTTCTATAAAGGGGATGGCCACGGACTTCAGTGCGGTCAGACGGTCGACCTGATGGCCGTTCAAGGAAAAGTCCTCGACCTTCATGCTGCCGGAAAGGTCGACGGCGAGCACCAGATCGCGCCCGGAGACAGGCAGGTTGAGGGGTTCTCCCAACCATTGCGGACGGGCGCAGGCGGTGATCAGCAGCAACCAGCAGAGGATAGCGAGTGCTATTTTCCAGCGGCTGCGCTGACGGTTGGTCTGATGGCTGGCAACGTCAAAGCGCTCGAGCTGCGGTACCCACAGGGCGGCTTCTTCGGAGGCCAGGGCTGGCGGCGCGAGACGATAAATAAGATAGGGCAGGGGCAGTAGCGCAAACGCCCAGGGCCAGGCGAACTGGATCATGGAGCCTGCCTCCTGCGGTGTGTTTTTTTGGGCCAGGTGTTGATCCGCTGGCGGCACAGGTGGATCAGGGCGTCACGATCAAATTCACTGGCAGGCCGATAGGGGCCATGTTCCAGGATGCGCCCTGGGCCACGGCTGAAGGGCGCGTCGGGCAGGTTCTGGTCAAGAAATCTCAGCCAGTCCTGTCCGATCAGTCGGGCGGACGCATTTTCGGCTTCTGTGCAACGGCTGACCCGGCGCAGTAGGGCCGACAGTTCGGCAAGGAGTGTCTGTGATGGCATCTGGCGGTTCTTTTCAAGCTCTTTGAGCTGTTGCAATGCTTCGCGTCTGTAGCGCAGCCGGTTGTGGCGGCGGACAGCAAAAAACAGGGCGGTCAGGGCGCAGCACAGAACGGTCAGTACCAGCCACCATCCGGGTGCCGGGGGCCACCATCCGGGCAGGGGAGGCAGGTGGATGTCGCGCAGCGGCAGCACGGCCTGTTGACGGGCTTCAGCGCCGTTCATTGGCCACCCTTGCGGAGAGAAAAAAGATTTTCGAGGGCCTGCTGCGGTTCCTGCTGGGTCGAAATTGCGGTAAAGCGGGCCCGGTGGCTCTGGCAGAACTGCTCGATCTGCCGGTGGTGGGCCAAAAAGTTGTCACGGTAGCGCTGGTCCGAGGTGCGGCGTCCGGTGGTGATGGTCAGATCGCCCTGTCCGTCACTGAGGCGATAGCTGCCGGTGCGTGGCAGCGCAGCTTCGAGCGGGTCATAAAAAAAACAGAGCGCCAATTCGGCATGACGCCCGAGCAGGGTCAATTCCTTCTCAACGTTTTTGTCCCACTGGGAAAAATCACTCATGACAAAGACAAGTGTGCCCGGCTTGATCACTCTCCGTAAACTCTGGACGCTTTGTACCAGACGTTGACGGGGGCTAAACGGTGCGTGCGGAGGGCGCAACCAGGCCGGATGGGTGACCATCTCCTGTAACAGCTGGAGGACTCCGCGTTGTCCGCCGCGAGGCTTGAGTTCATTCTGTCCCTCTTCGGAGAAGAGCACTCCGCCGACCCTGTCCCCCTGTTTAAGAGCATTCCAGGCCAAGATTGCCGCGCATTGGGAGGCCAGAACCGCTTTGAACCGTCCGCGGGTCGCAAAAAACATCGGTCGGCGGTAGTCGAGCACGAACTGGACCGGACGCTCCCGTTCCTCATGGAACAGTTTGGTGTGGGTTTCTCCCCGCCGTGCGGTGACCCGCCAGTCGATATTGCGGATATCGTCGCCGGGCTGGTAGGTACGCACTTCGGCGAACTCCATGCCGCGGCCCCGAAAGCGGGAGCGATAATCACCGCTGCGCTGCGCCCGCGGTGTCGGTGGGGCACCCTGCCTGAATCCACTGTGTGATCGGAGTGCGATCAGCTCGGCCAGAGAGATCGAAACCGGCGAGGTCGGTGTTTTTTCTGCGGTACGGGACATGGCTACAGTCTAAGGGGCCGGGACGCAGGAGAGCAGGGCGTTGATCATCTGATCCTGATCGATGCCCTTAGCTTCGGCTTCGTAGCTGAGAATCAGGCGGTGGCGCAGAACATCGAACGCCAGTTGCTGGATGTCTTCGGGGATGACGAAGTCGCGGCCTGCCAGCCAGGCTTTTGCGCGGGCGCAGCGATCGAGGGCGATGGTGGCGCGCGGACTGGCGCCGTAGCTGATGTGGCCGTTGAGCGGTGGCCATTTGTCCGGAGAACGGGTGGCGAGCACCAGTTGCAGCAGATAGTCGCGCAGGTTGTCCGCCAGGTGCAGATCCAGCACGTCCTGACGGGCCCGCTTCAGCTCTGCGGCGCGCAGCGGCATAAAGCTGTCTGCCGGTGTTGGTGGTGCAGATGCTGCTCCGGTGCGGGCTTCCCGGCGGTTCAGGTCGAGAATTTTTTGTTCGATCTCTGCAGCGGGGTAGTCGACCCGCACATGGAGAAGAAAGCGGTCGAGCTGAGCTTCGGGAAGGGGGTAGGTTCCTTCCTGTTCGATCGGGTTCTGGGTGGCCATGACCAGAAACGGGTCCGCCAGGCTGTAGCTGGTCTGCCCGACGGTGATTTGTCGTTCTGCCATCGCTTCCAGTAGCGCCGATTGGACTTTTGCCGGCGCACGGTTGATCTCGTCGGCCAGAATCAAGTTGTGAAACAGCGGTCCCTGCTGAAAGGAAAAACTGCCGTCTTGCGGTCGGAAAATTTCTGTTCCGGTCAGGTCTGCGGGGAGCAGATCGGGGGTGAACTGAATGCGGTGGAAGCTGCCTTCCAGTCGACTGCCCAGGCAGCGGATCGCGCGGGTTTTAGCCAGGCCGGGAGGCCCTTCGACCAGCAGGTGGCCGTCAGCCAGCAGGGCGATCAGGAGACGCTCAACGAGCTGCTCCTGGCCGATAATCTCACGGTTGAGGTCGTCGAAAAGGGAGCGAAAACGGGATTGTGCCGAATCCATAGTTCTGGTCCTTGTGGCTGATGTGATGGAGTGGCAGCGTAGAGGAACGCTAGTGCTCTGATGTTTACGCAGAGAATTTTTAGTCCCCGTGAGCCCGTTTGTCAAGGGGAGGTCGCGCAGGATTATTATGGCTTTCGCACATGAGTTTAGAGTGATGGATTGTTGTTCAAGTGAATGTGATGAACTTTGCAGTGACTCCATACTTTTGAGCCTCTGAAAATTCTGGAGTGGTTTCTAGGGCGGTTGACAAATGTTTATGGACTGCTTTACTCAGGAGAGATCCTATTCGAAAAGGGGGTACAAAATGGTCTTACGCCTTTCGCTTACCGTTGCTTTGACATTAATGTTGTCAACGTCCGTATTCGCGGCCAACCTGCCTGACACTAACGGCAAAGCTGTCATCGAATATCTGAACAAGACGGATTATCAGGGTTGGCAATTGTGGCCGGGAAAAACCAAACTCTACAAAGGGACGCATCCACACGGCGCACTGTTGACAACATATGTCAGTAGTGGGGCGTACAAGGCCATTGAGGGAAAAGCCGGTGGCATTCCAAACGGAGAATTTATCGTCAAAGAAAATTACACCCCTGAAAAAAAACTCGCCGCTGTTACGGTTATGTATAAACAGCAGGGTTACAGCCCGGATGGCGGAGACTGGTACTGGTTGAAGTATGCCCCAGATGGCACAATCGACAAAGAGGGGAAAGTCGATGGCTGCATAGGATGTCACAGGGCGGTTAAGAACAATGACTGGCTGTTTATCGGTCCAGTGAAGTAACGTGTTAAATTCTTCGTAATTTGCTTAGTACTGAAATGGCCACTTGATTTAATAGCAGGTGGCTTTTCATTTTAATAAAACCATCTCACTCAACGATTAATTAGGCAGTGGTCACCCAATGTCAGAAGACTTAGAACTTGCGGCCAAAGTACATTACAGCTTCTTGCCGGAGGACTACGAGGATAAGCGGATTATTATCTCCTCAACGCTGCGACCCCTTTATCCTCTTGGCGGTGATTACTGCAGTATTCTTGCCTTGGACGAAAACAGAGTGCTCGTTTGTACGTGTGATGCCGTTGGTCATGGCGTTTCGGCAGCCCTTTTCGCTGCACGGATCAACACCTTTGTCCAGACACATGCGTGTATCGATACTCTTCCCTGCGATTTGGTTGCAGGCCTTAACTCCCATCTCTGCAAACGGCTTGGTGAAACCGGAATCTACACATCATTTTATGCGTTACTGTTTGATTTTGAGGACGGAACCTTGTCTTTGGCCGGGGCTGCGCATCCTCCCGTATTGCAGGTTTGCCATGGCTCAAAAAACTGTCAACAGTGGCCTTCCCGTGCGACGTACTTGGGGATAATGGACCCAATGCCGCTGGAGTGCGGTGTAGAGCGTATCCCTTTGAGCTCCGGGCAACGGTTCCTTCTCTATTCAGACGGATTGATCGAAGCAGAGGGTGCCGGCCATGAATTATTCGGTGTCGAAAGACTCGTTTTGACGCTTACGAAATATAAAAACTTGAAAGGCCAAGAGCTAAACAGCGCAGTTCTTGACAGAGCAGAAGCTTTTACTGTTAACGGATTCAATGATGACGTTCTTTTGATTAGTGTCGCAATTGTTTAAGGGAAGCGCTTTGCTTCCTAAGACCCAAAGATTTGTTCCGGGCATTATTTTTACCGTGTTTTAGTGGGTGTAAAAGACAATCCTCTTTGTCTGTCGGTTTGTGGGGGATGTGTATTTAGGTGTGGTGAGTTGTTACACAGAAAAAATCAGGCAGCCGGGAGAGCGGAGACGAAATAACGCCAACATTAAAATACTTTTTATTCTGACAAGTCCTAGCTATAATTCCGTCGCTTATGCGGTATTTATGACCATATCCGTGGTGAATCACCTATGGGGACACTTTCAATTGTTGGCTTGAATTGCAGCTAAAAGGCACGTAGTTCAGTAGGTTATGTTCTGTCTTTACCTTGATTGGGGGAAGGGAAAGGAGTATGTGCTCCGCAGCGTCATCAGATTTTACAGAAAATCGTATCTCGCCGCTTGCAACGAACACGACAGGGAGACTCAGAGCTCCCATTAGCGCAATAATTGCGCTACGTCCCGATGGCCATGTTGCATTGTGGAACGAAGGAGCCGAGCAACTTTTGGGCTGGTCTTCTTCTGAAGTTTTCGGCTCGCCGTGTCCATGTGACATAGATTTCCACGCCCTTCACGGCCCCTCCGGCGATGAGGTTCAATCCTCCCCACAGATTTTACAGGTCCGTCATCGTGAAGGATATACCGTTCCGCTGCGTGTTACATCGGAACCCTTGCCGTGTGCGACAGGCGAAGAAAGCGGCGCCGTTCTGTCTTTGACAGCCCTAAGCTATCCCGATCAACCCAGTGTTCATCATTACACGACGATCATTGAAGCTAGCCCTCATGGTATCCAGGAAAACAACCTTGACGGCGTCATCACCTTCAGCAATCCGGCTCACCACAAGATCCTCGGTTATGAAAACGGTACGCTGCCTGGCAAAAAAATCTGGGATATGGCCGTCTCTGCCGAGGCATGTAAAGACACTCAGGACTATCTGACTTACCTGATTCGCGAAAAGCCTACCCCTGCTCCGTACCATACGAAAAATCGTTGTCTAGATGGTCGCATTATCGATGTGCAGATCGATTGGGCTTATCTCTACAACAAAGGCGGTGAAGTCACTGGATTTGTTTCTATCATTACCGATGTGACGCAAACCAAGCAGGTCGAAAAGAATCTTCGTGAAAGCGAGATGAGGTTTCGCTCCCTATTTCAGCATGCCGGAGCCGGAATGTTCACCTTGTCCAGCGAAGGCGCATTCTTGTCAGCCAATCCTGCCTTTTGTCGTATCACGGGTTATCCCTCAGAGCAGCTACTGACTAAGCAGATGACCGATATTATACACCCAGAAAGTCAGGGCAGGGTGCAGTGCATGCTTGGCGAAGTACGTCAAGGCAACCGCAAACTTTGCGAAGGTGAGGTGCGCTATATCCGCCCGGACGGAGAGTTTGTCTGGGGTTACGTTACGAATGCTTGGATTTTCGATGATACAGGCACCGCTATTTATGGTGTTGGAATGGTACAGGATATTACCGTCAAAAAGCAGGCTCGCGAAGCAATCGAGAGTGAACAGAAATTTCTCAAGATTATCATGGACGGAGTAGTGGACCCGATCATGGTGATCGGTCTCGACCATCAGGTGCTAAGCATGAATGCCGCCGCCGAAGCCAACCTCCCGAACTGGGAGACTCCCCCCGGTGGGTGGCGCTGTTATCAAGCGTCTCATCACATCAATTCACCGTGTTCCAACGGGGATCACCCCTGCCCCCTGGAAGAGGTTAAAGCCACTAGGAAGCCGGTGACTCTGGTACATCGTCACAACCTAAAAAATGGCGATGCCCGGACTTATGAATTGTCTGCGTCTCCGTTCTTCGACAAAAATGACGATCTTCAGGGCATGATTGAGACGTCAAGAGATATTACTGATCGAGAGTTGATTCAGAAACGATTACACCGAAAAGAAAAAGATTATCAGTATCTATTTGATCATGATGTGATGACCGGATTGCCCAATAGGAACTTTTTGGTCGAAGATTTAATGCAGGAAATCTTTCGCGCGAAACGGACCGGATTGTCCTTTACCTTTCTGTTGCTGTCTATAGATCGGTTTAAAAACATCAACAAAACGTTGGGCCATAAGGCCGGGGATCGCATCCTGAAAGAGGTTGCTGACCGACTGCGTCGGACGATACGGAACAATGACACCCTGACACGGTTCGGAGGGGATGAGTTTGCGTTCGTACTTCGGCAGGTCGATAGTCCGCGGGCGATCAGTGCTATTGTTGCTAAAATACTGGGTGTCCTGGTACGGCCTGTGAACGTTGACGGTCAGGAAATTACCCTCTCTGCAAGTATCGGCGGCAGTCTCTTCCCTGAACATACGCAAAACCATGAAGACCTGATCCGCTATGCCGATTCAGCGGTTCAGCAGGCAAAGCAGCAGGGTCACAATGGGTTTACTTTGTATACAGCCGACCTGACGCTGCAAGGGGGGAAGCAGTTCAGCCTTGAAAGCCGATTGCGAAAAGCCATCGAGTCTGACCAGCTTTGTCTGCATTATCAGCCGCAGGTCGATATTTTGACGGGACAGGTCGTGGCTGTTGAAGCTCTGGCGCGCTGGAATGATCCCGAAACAGGACTGGTACCACCCAGTGAATTTATCCCGGTTGCAGAAGAAACCGGACTGATTATCCCCCTAGGGAAATGGGTCCTGCTGACTGCCTGCCAGCAAGCACGAGCACTAAATGCTGCGGGATTGTCCAACTTGAGGATGGCTGTCAATATCTCCGCCCGTCAGTTTCGCGATCCTGATTTTTTAAGTACGGTCGACCGGGCGCTGGAGACTACTGGCATTGATCCGCAGCGACTGGAATTGGAAATCACCGAGAGTGTGGTTTTAGATAATGTTGAAAAAGCCATTGGTATCATGGAGGAGCTTAAAAAGCGGGGCGTGTACCTGTCGATGGACGATTTTGGGACCGGTTATTCGAGTTTAAGCTATCTGCAACGCTTTCCCATCGACACGTTGAAGATTGACCGCTCTTTTGTGAAAGATGTTGAAGAAAACATCCAGAGCGAAAAAATTGTCGCGTCGATTATTGCCATGGCTCAGAATATGGGGTTGGATGTGGTTGCGGAGGGCGTCGAAACGACTGGACAATTAACCTTACTGCGCGATAAATCATGTCGGGTTGTACAGGGATATCTGTTTAGCCCGCCGGTTGTCGCGGAAAAGATATCGCTGCTTTGTTTGAATGGATTTGATGTGCCCGCATGATCCAAGATGTGTGCGGAAGCCTTGGGTGTAGTTAGTTATGATGCGGGCGTATTTCTTTTCAACCTAGAACAGTCTTTGGGAAATCTGAACCAACCTTACAAAAAAACGCCCTGCCGATAAATCAGCAGAGCGTTTTTAAGTTTGGCGTCCCCAGGGGGATTCGAACCCCCGTCGCCGCCGTGAAAGGGCGGTGTCC
>PKUC01000018.1 GCA_002868865.1 Desulfuromonas sp.
CACAAACTGCAGCGCCAGATCGGCGGCTTTTTTGGCCTGATTCACCCGGCGTTTGAGGAGAAATTCTTCCCCCTCGGCGACCAATTTCACCGCTTCGACATGATCACGTGCGACATCGATACCGACCGCGCTCGCTTCGATGGTGGAATCGAGCTGGGCAGCGATCTGATACTCGGTCAGCGCTTTTTCGTACAACTCCTCTTCCATCAGCTGTTCGGCTCGCTCTTTATGGGTCATGGCCGCACGCGCTTTGGCGAAACTGAGTCGCATCATGTATTCGGGATTATCGGGAGATTCCTCAACGGCTTTGGTGTAAGCCACTACCGCCCGATCGTAGTTACCGGCCTGAAAAAACTGCTGTCCGTCCTGAAACGAAGCGGGTCCGGTCCCGGCACATCCGGCGAAGAACACCAGAAGCAAAGCACCATAGATCCATCTACGGCATTTTTTAGCTATTCCCTGACTCATTCGTGACGATCTCCTGTATATTTCCGGCCCGCAACGATCCACGGACATGGATTTGATCCTTCTGTTCACACACACGCTGTTACTATTTTTTTACTTTCAGATCGATCTCAATTTTGCGGTTATCGTTCGGTTTTTTGATCCGTAACAGCTCGTCGGTTAATTCATCGACGTAGTAGTCTTCAAAAAACGTCTCACCTTGACGGACGAGATAAATCTTGCCGAGCGATTGCAGAAAAACGGTCCGTGCCCCCCGGTTGTCGAGAAAACCGAGCAGGGCAAATTTGGCCAGCGGCTGCCTTGGCTTCGGTTTGGGCTTCGGCGCTTCGACAACCACAGGTTTCGATTTGGGCTTCGGTTTTGGTTTCAGCTTGGGCTGCGATTTTGGTTTCGGCTTCGGCTTCGGCTTGGGGGGAACATAAAGCGGCCGAAAGATATCACGCTTCGGCGGCACAAATTCTCTGACCTGCTGGGGCGGAAATGTGATAGTCAATCCCGCCAGCAAGTCATCTCCTGCGGCCAGGGTGCCCTCAGTTGTTACATTGCGGGGGACAAAAACATTGCCATCGACCGTCTCCTGTCGCGGATACCAAAGGTACGCGTAACCGAGGGCAATAACCAGCAAAACGCTGAGAACCACAATCTGTTTCAGTTGGCGACTCATGCGGCGTCTCTCCCCCTGAAAAAGGTTTTCAACGTAATTTTCAGGGCAACGTCGGCGGTCTTACCTTTACGACCCTCGCCACCCGACAGGCTGATGTCACTGATCACCAGTATCCGCTGCGCTTTCTCCAGCTGGTGAATAAAATGCTTCAGCTGACCGTACTGGCCGCTGACCGAGAACTGCAGATCGTAACGGAGCAGTTCGAGCTCTTTATCCATTTCGGGCTTATATGAGACCTGCTTGATCGACAAGCCCGCGTCGTTAGCCGTAGAAAACAGCTCACCGATCAATCCCGACAGCTGATCTTCAAAGGGGATCATCTGCTGAATCCGGGTCAGATCCTTTTCGACCTTTTCAAGGTCCGAAACCGGCATGCTGCCGCTCTGCTTCTGCTGCTGCAGAACACGCAGTCCGTTCTGCTGCTGGCGAACGGCATCACGCTTGTCCATCAGGCGCTGGTCGAACAGCTGACTCTGAGCCAGAAAAATCGCAAGATTGATCAGCAACAACAGACAGACAATGATCGTCAAACTGCGATGCTGCTCCCAGATTGTGCGGATCAGGTCTCCACGCGACATTTCAGAAGACCCCCCGTAGCTTGACCGAAAAGGTCAGCGCAATGTATTCGGTCCCTTTGATATCCTGAACCTTCGTTTCAGCCTGTTGCTGCAAAAAAGCCGTTTCGATGGTGTCATCGGTTAACAGCTGATCCAGAAAGGTCTGCAGCGAGTTCAGATCTTTGGCCACCCCGGTTATATCGAGGGAGCGCTCCTTGTAGTTGGGGCGGAACCCGCGTAAACTGACGCCATCGGGCAGCAGATTCTCCATGCGATCGAACAGGGCCGTCCAGTGGAACGAATCCTGATCGATCAGGACCTGGCTGCGGACAACATCCGCACGGACAGCTTCAAGCTTCTCCGTATCGAGAGCGATCGACTCGATCCCCAGCAGTTCTTCACGATCTTTCTGCAAGGCAGCCAGTTTGGTGTCCTGCTCCGCAATCATGGTATGCGTCGAGAGCAGCTGGATCACCCCCCACAGAAGGAGCACCACGAGCAACGCAGCCGACAGCCAATACGCCTGACCGATCAAGCGCATATTGACGTAACTGCGTCCGGCAAAGTTAAGGTTCAGTTTCATCGTCTTACAGGACCTTTTCAATCAGTCGCTCGGCAGCACCGAGGGCCGCAGCCATACTGGCTGTTTCACGGTCAGAAACGGCGAGGGTCTGCACCCCGCTTCTGATCTGCGCCAGCGGATCGGGCAGAATCAGCACATCGGTATCGAACGCCGAACGGACCGCATCGGTCAATTCATCCGGAGCATCCCAGTCGCTGTGAAGATAAACCTTTTTACGGCTGTACGCGGCCTGATCGGAGCGCGATGAGACCAACGAACGGTTGATCTCACGAAACACCGCTTCTGCTGAGCGGCCGACAGTTTTGACCCGGAACGACGACAGCATCGTGCCCTGAAAGCCGAGCAGAATCAATTCATGACCACTGACAGCCACCAGCATAAAGTCGGTGCCCAGGTCGGTCTTGGAACGGTAGCAGTTGTAAAGTTGAAATGAGTGAAAATCGATCAGCTTGGCATGAAAGCCGGCCTCTTCGACCAGATCTTCGTACTGTGCGAGTACGGCATTGTCGATCACCGACACCAGAACCCGCTTAACCCCGGATTCCAGTTCGGACAAAACTTGATAGTCAAGGGCGAAATCGCGGAAACTGTCCGGTAGCAACTCTTTAAGTTGCCACTTGAGGATATCGATCGACTGGTTGCGTGACTTGAGTGGCGTATCCACATTCACAAGAAAGGTGTATCCGCAGCCGTCGGGCAGCGACAGGGCGACCCGTTCTTCCTTATGGGCGATCGGCAGCAACACATCGCGTAGTGCCGCCAGAAACAGCTCGGTGTTGTGCACGTTCGGCGTGCGCGTCGATGGCCGCAGGACACCGTCACTGAATTTCAGGATCTGCCCGCCGGTGAGAACGATTTTACGCCGCCTGTTCTGAACGGCCACCGCCCGTAAACCGTCGGCACAGATATCCAATCCTAAACCGGTACGTCGAAACACAGGATCAAGACTCCACAAAGGTCACGCGATTGATCTCGCGGATCGTCGAAATTCCTTCAAAAACCTTCTCGAGGGCCGCCTCACGCAGAAAGATCGTGCCACCGTCCCGGGCCATCTTTTTCAGTTCGGTCACCGGTCTTTTGGATGCGATCATTTCACGCAGTTCATCAGTCATCTCCAGCAGCTCAACAATCGCTTCGCGACCGTGATATCCGAGGCCGTTGCACTCCTTGCAGCCCTCTCCCTCGTAGAAGGTAAAATCTGCATACTGCTCATAATTGAGGCCGGCACTTTCGATCGTCTCCCGATCGTACTTGACCGCTTTTTTACAATGGGGACAGATCCTCCGTACCAGACGCTGGGCAAGAACACAGTTAAGGCAGGAAACAAAGTTGTAAGGGTCGATCCCCATGTGCATGAAACGACCTAGGACATCGAAGACGTTGTTGGCGTGAACCGTGGTAAACACCAGGTGGCCGGTCAGGGCAGACTGAACCGCAATCTGTGCCGTCTCCGGATCACGGATCTCACCGACCATGATCTTATCCGGGTCGTGCCGCAGGATAGAACGCAATCCCCGGGCAAATGTCAGGCCCTTCTTTTCGTTGACAGGGATCTGCACAACCCCCTTGACCTGATACTCGACCGGGTCCTCGATGGTCACAAGCTTCTCATCGACCGAATTGATTTCCGACAGGGCCGCGTAGAGGCTCGTCGTTTTACCGCTTCCGGTCGGTCCGGTGACCAGCACCATTCCGTACGGTTCCCTGATGCGGGCACGAAAACGGATCCGCTCTTTTTCCGAAAAGCCGAGGGCTTCGAGGGACAATCCCTGCATGTCCGCGGCGATCGACTCTTTATCAAGAATCCGGATGACGGCATCCTCACCGAACACCGTCGGCATGATCGACACCCGGAAGTCGATCGCCTTGCCGCCCAGACGCACCTTAAAGCGACCGTCCTGCGGAATTCGACGTTCGGAAATGTCCAGCTCGCTCATAACCTTGATCCGCGAGATGATCGGGCTCTGAAAACGGCCATCGATGGTCTCGGTGGCTTGGTACAGCACCCCATCAACCCGGTACTTGATGACCACGCCCTCGGCAGTCGCCTCGATATGGATATCGCTGGCCCGCTTGTTGAGGGCGTCGAACAGAGTCGAATCGATCAGGCGGATGATCGGACTGGTATCGGCGGTGAGTTTCTCGATCGACAGGACCTCATCGCCCTTGTCGGTTTCTTTGATCAACTGCAGCTTGAAATCTTCGGAGGCTTCACGCAGGACCCGTTGCGAGCCCTCCCCCTTTTCCAGCAGACGCGCGATCTTTGAGGGTGCGGCGATCGACAGCTCCAGTTGCAGGCCGAGCTGCAATTCGAGGTTATCGAGAGTTTCGATATCGGTGGGATCGCCGACAGCCACCGAGAGCAGGTCGCCCATTTGTTTCAGCGGGATCAGCTTGAACTGCAACGGCAACCCGGCGGGGAGTTCAGCGATCAGTTCCTGGTCCAGCACCACCTCATCGAGATCGACATACTGGTACTGGAACTGAGTCGCCAGCGCCTGTGCCAGCTCGTCCTCAGAGAAGAATCCGTCTCCGACACCCGCCTGTCCAAATCTGAGACCGGTCAACTTCTGCTGTTCCAGAATCAGGTCGATCTCCGACGGGGTGATTGCTCCCATTTCGACCAGAACATGGCCGATCTGTTTCCGTTCAAACTTCATGCAATCCAACCTGTTTGTGTCATCATCACCTTACCCGACCGTGCCCGCCAGTTGAAAGATCGGCACATACATGGCAAATACGATAGCGCCGATGATCAGACCCATACCGAGCATCAGCACCGGTTCAATCATCGTCGTCAGCAAGGTCAAGCGGCGTTCCACTTCGGCTTCGTAATATGCAGCGACCTCTTCCAGCATCTCATCCAGCGCGCCGGTCGTCTCACCGACACCGATCATCCGTAGCGCAATCGCCGGAAAAAAGCCACAGCGCTGGATCGCATCGGACAAGGCGGTGCCTTCTTCGACGCGATGAATCGCTTTGACCATTTCGGCTTCGAGGATGCGGTTATTCAACGTCCCGCGAGACATGGTCATGGCCGGCACCAGTGGTGTCCCGCTGGTGAGCGTGGTGCCAAGGGTGCGGCAGAAGCTGGACAGGGCATAATCGATCAGCAACTGTCCCAAAAATGGCAGCTTCAGGCGCAGCCGATCATACATCACCTGCCCCCTGCTTGTCCCGGCCACCCCTTTAAAAAAGAGGAAAAGACCGATAGCAGTCAGCAGCAGAAGGGGAGCAATCTTACCGAGGCCTCCCGACACCGCGATCAGGATGCGCGTCATCAGCGGCAGTTCGACATTGGCGTCGGTATAGATCTGGGTAAAGCTCGGCACGACATAGAGCAGCAGAAAGATCAACACGCAGACCGCCGCCGAGGTCAGTAGAATCGGATAAAAGGATGCGCTGCGCACCTTGGCGCGGATCGCTTCAACTCGCTTCTGATACTCGAGATAACGGGTCAGCGTCACCGCCAGATCGCCCGTTTTTTCACCGGCCCGGATCGACGCGACATACAGATGCGGGAAATAACCGGGATATTGGGCGAAGGCGTCGGAAAGCATGCTGCCGCCCTTGATCTCCTCACGGATTTCGGTGAGGACATTCCGCAGCCCGCTGGCTTCCATTTGACCGACCAGGGTATCGAGCACCTGCAATACCGGCAAACCGGAACGGAGCAGAACGATCAATTCACGGTTAAAGGCGAGAAAGCGCCGGCCACTCAAGCTCCCCTGTCGGGAACCACCCTTCTGAAGAAACTGAAACAGCTGCAGACGAATCTGAAAAACAAAAAAACCCTGTTCTTCGAGGTTCTCTTTAAGCTGCTCCTTCCCTGTCGCCTCAAAAGACTTTTCGACAACGCGCCCGTCCGCGGTTCCTATTTTGCACAGGTAGCTAGGCATAGCGAGGAATACTAACATAGCAGCGGGCAAAAGAAAACGGTTCAACTCAACATAATGACATGATTTTTACTGTTCAAACCCACAGAAAAAAGGGAGCGCAATACGGAAATGCGCTCCCTTTTTTCAATATCTATTTTTTGGAACAAAGAAAGGGGATCAACCCTGTGCCTGCACCGCCGTAATTGCCGAGACGCTGACAATATCCGCGACCGAACAGCCGCGGGACAGATCGTTGACCGGCTTGGCCAGCCCCTGAATAATAGGACCGACAGCCTCAGCGCCTGCGACCCGCTCAACGAGCTTGTAGCCGATATTCCCGGCATCGAGATCTGGGAAGATCAGAGTATTGGCTTTCCCGGCCACCGGCGAGCCCGGAGCTTTTTTGGCCCCGACCTTAGGCAGCAGTGCAGCATCAGCCTGCAGCTCTCCGTCGATCGCCAGATCGGGGGCGAGCTCTTTGGCGATCTGAAGCGCCTTGAGGACCTTGTCACAGTCTTCATGCTGTGCACTGCCCTTGGTGGAAAAGCTGAGCATCCCAACCCGGGCTTCGACCCCGAGAAAGCTCTTACAGCTCGCTGCGGTACTTACGGCAATCTCGGCCAGCGCCTGCGCATCCGGGTTGGGATTGACAGCGCAATCGGCAAAACAGAGGACCCCGTTTTCACCGAAATCGGGGTTATTGGTTACCATCAGAAAAACCGACGACACCGTCTTCATCCCCGGAGCTGTTCCCACCACCTGAAACGCAGCACGCAGCACATCCCCGGTGGTGTTGTACGCTCCGGCAACCGCACCGCCGGCGTCCCCTTTGCGAACCATCATCGAAGCAAAATAGAGGTTATCGTCTGCTGTCAGCAGGTCGATAGCCTGGTCGCGGCTGAGCCCTTTTTTCTTCCGCAACTCGACCAGTGTATCGGCGTAGCCATCGAGCAGATCCGAGGTCTTCGGATCGACCAGCGAGACGCCATCGAGGGACACCTTCAACTCGGCCGCCTTACCCTGCAGGGTATCGACATTGCCGAGCAGAACGATATCAGCCAGATTGTCAGCAGTAATTGCGGCCGCAGCCTCGATCATTCGATCGTCATAGCCCTCGGGCAGTACGACGGTCTGACGATTCTGCCGCGCCTTGGTTTTAATTTGGTCTACCAGATGCATGTCTTCCTCCATAAATCATTCGGTTGGCCCTTGATCTTTTCTGAGCCAGAAACTAAAAGAAACGCCCGATGTCAAAAATAGAACCGTATTTGAATTTTCGTTTATACCCAAAGATCGCCTTAAGGGCAATCGATTTTCCGCTGCCGCACTGCACACCAGGACTCTTCACAGATACGACAAGATTCTCTCGCTGACAACGCACGGGATGCTGGTGGTTGATCGGCGAACGGGGTATAATCGATGCGACATGCGAAACGCCCCCCTCTCTACATCCAACCGTCTGCCGCGACTGCTGCTCCTCACCCTGGCGCTCTCCACGCTATTGCACCTGCTCGCCTTCTGGTTGCTGCCCACCGATTCAGCACGAGATCGGCTACCCCACCAGAAACCGACCTTCGTCAGCCTCAAAGAGATGCCGACAACTGACACCCCGCAACAGGGCGACTGGGAGCTGGACGAAAAACCACTGCCCTCAGACACGCCACCACCTGAGACGCACCGCAGGGCCGAAAACAATCAGCAGGTCGAACAGGAGATGGCCCCGCGCGGCGAAGACAGCCGCGACCAAACCTCAACGATAACGGCCAGCACGCCAGCTTCCACCCTTTCGCAATCACAACCGGAGCCACCATCGAGGGACACCGTCCCAGGCAAGAAGGTCATACGCCCTGATCTAACCAGCACGTATGACAGTAAGCAAGAGGACAGGCCGAAAACGGAGCCGACACCCTCGCTAAATCAGCTCACCCGCCTGTCACCGGACCTGCAGCAGAAGCTCGCCAGTCAAAACGGTGCGCAACGCATCAAGAGCCGCCCGGACGTCCTCGAAGGGGACGAAATCTATCTCAACCTGAAACATGATGTTCTGCTATCGTTTTTCCGGAGATTCAGCGGTCGGATAGAATCGATGTGGAACTATCCGGATCGCGCGGCACAGAAAGGTGAACAGGGGGTTCTGCTGCTGAAGATCACCATCAGTCGCGACGGCGACCTGATCGACGTCGACCTCATCGAGGAGAGTGGCTCCGAAGCCCTCGATATCGAGGCGATTCAGGCGGTCTACCGTGCCGCGCCGTTCGGACCGGTGACAAAACACTGGCCCCACGAACAGATGAAAATATACGCCCATTTCCAGTACAAACTGAGCAACAGGTTCATCTTCGGCCGGGAGTAATTCCGCGCAGATTCTTTCGCAGCCCTATTTCTCCCAGCGCAGCTTCGGTTTGCGCGCCGCCATGGTTTCGTCCAGACGTTTGACTTTGGCCCGTACCGGCGCCTGTTTCAACAGTTGGGGCGCGTCTTCAGCCTCCTGTGCAATAGTGAGCAGGGCGTCACAGAACTCATCGAGAACCTGCTTACTCTCCGACTCGGTGGGCTCAATCATCAGGGCCCCCTTGACGACAAGCGGAAAGTAGATAGTCGGTGGATGAAATCCGTAGTCGATCAGGCGCTTGGCTACATCAAGGGTATGACATCCATTGGACAGGTGACCCTCCGAAAAGACGACTTCGTGCAGAGAGCGTTCCTTGTAGGGCAGATCGTAGACCGATTCGAGCCGGGCACGGACATAATTGGCGTTTAAAACCGCCAGCTCCGTGGCCCGTCGCAGACCGTCTCCCCCCATCGCCAGAATATAGGTATAGGCTCGCACCAGAATACCGAAATGCCCGGCAAACCCCTTGACCCGCCCGATACTCTGTGGACGATCGTCGCTCAGGCGATAACCCTCTGCCTCCTTGACGACCAACGGAACAGGGAGAAACGGAGCCAGCGCATCAACGACACCGACCGGACCAGCCCCCGGACCGCCCCCGCCATGGGGCGTGGAGAAGGTCTTATGCAGGTTGAAATGCATGACATCGATGCCGATATCGCCGGGACGACTGATCCCCATCAGTGCGTTGAGGTTGGCACCGTCACAGTAGACCAGTCCGCCCTGTTGATGAACGATACGGCAGATCTCGACGATCTCCTTCTCATAAAGGCCGAGGGTATTGGGGTTGGTAATCATCAATCCGGCGACATCCTCAGACATCGCCGCGGCAACCACCGCCGCACTCAGACATCCTTCCGAGGCGATCGGCACAACATCGTAACCACACAGTGCCGCTGAGGCCGGATTGGTGCCGTGGGCCGTATCGGGGATCAGCACCTTGGTGCGCTGCTCCCCGCGTGCTTCGTGGTAGGCGCGGATCATCAGCATACCGGCAAATTCACCCTGCGCGCCGGCCGCCGGTTGCAAAGTGACAAGCGGAAACCCGGACACTTCGGCCAAAGCCTGCTGTAGATCGAACATCAGCCGCAGCGCTCCTTGACAGAGGGTATCGGGAGTACGGGGATGAAGATCGGCAAAGCCGGGCAACCGCGCGGTTTTTTCGTTGATCTTGGGGTTGTACTTCATGGTGCAACTGCCGAGCGGATAGAAACCGCTGTCGACGCCGTAGTTCCAGGTCGATAAACGGGTATAATGTCGTACAACATCCACCTCGGACACCTCCGGAAAACCGCTCAGCTCGTCACGCAGCAGGTCTTCGGACGGCAACACCGGCGGGACATCCAGCGGTGCCAAGCGGTAACCGACCCGTCCGGGATCGGACAGCTCAAACAACAACTTCTCATCGAGGACAAGACCTCTCTTCTGTTCGACACCCATCAGCACCCTCCCGCCAGCGCAGAGATCAACCGATCGATCTGTGTTCGGCTGTTCTGTTCGGTGACACATATCAGTAAGCCGTCCTCCAGTTCAGGATAATCATCCGTCAGCGCCACCCCGCCGAGAATACGCTGAGACTGCAGTTTTTCCAGTAATTGCCCCGGCGACTGCGGACAACGAACCACGAACTCATTGAAAACGGTACCGTCGATAATGGAATATCCTTCGAGCTCGGCAATACGGCGGCGGGCATAATCGGCCTTGGCATAATTCTGTCCGGCGAGTTCCCGCAACCCCTGCTTGCCGTGCAGCGCCAGATAGATCGACACCATCAGGGTGCACATGCCCTGATTGGAGCAGATATTCGATGTCGCCCGCTCGCGACGGATGTGCTGTTCCCGGGTCGCCAGAGTCAAGACGTACCCCCGGGCACCGTCCTGATCGCTGGTTTCACCGACCAGGCGCCCGGGCAACGCGCGCATATCGGCCTTCTTGACCGCAAAAAAACCGATCCCCGGACCGCCATAGGAAAGCGGCAATCCAAAACTCTGCCCCTCACCGACCACCACATCTGCACCGAGCTCTCCCGGCGACTTGAGCAGGCCGAGGGCCAACGGTTCAGCAACCGCAGCAACCAGCCGCGCACCACTGTGATGAACGCGTTCCGCGATAGCATCGAGGGGCTCGATACGGCCCAAGTAGTTGGGATAACCGACCACCACAGCAGCGACCCGATCATCGAGTGCCTTCTCGAGCAGAGACAGATCGGTTGTGCAGCCCGGATCGATAGAGAGTTCCTCGATCTCAACCTGCAGATAACGGCAGTAGGTGCGCACCGTCTCCCGCCACTGCGGATGGAGTCCACGCGACAGCAGGATGCGGTTGCGGTTGCGCCCGCAGCGCAGCGCCAGCAGCACCGCCTCCGCGCAGGCCGAAGCACCGTCGTACATCGACGCATTGGCGATATCCATCCCGGTCAACTGGCAGATCATGGTCTGAAATTCATAGACCGCCTGCAGGGTGCCCTGACTGATTTCCGGCTGATACGGAGTGTACGCCGTATAAAATTCGCTGCGGCTGACCAGGTGATCCACAACCGCCGGAATAAAATGGTTATAGGCACCCGCCCCCAGAAAGCTGTCCCAGGTGGAGACCGGGGCATTGTTCTGCGCATACTCGGCCAGCAGGGACAATTGCTCGGATTCGGAACAACCAGCGGCCATCTCCAGCGGACGGGGCAAGCGGCAATCGACAGGCACACCTGAGAAAAGATCGTCGATCTCCGGGACTCCGATGGTATCGAGCATCTGTTGAATATCCTGCTCAGTGTGGGGCAGATAACGCATCTGTTTCAAACCTCCTCTTCGCTGGCGTGACAACAAACAAGGACCGCTAAGCAAAAAACGCCCACCCACTGAAATCCACCGGGCGGGCGCTAAAAAACCTGATCATTATGCGATGCGGCTGGTCAACCTTCGACAAAGGTCTGATAGTCGGTGGCCGTCATCAGGTTTTCGACAACGGCCGGATCAACAACCCGCACCTTCAGCATCCAGCCATCATCATACGGCGACTGATTGATGGTCTCGGGATCATCGGGAAGGACCTCGTTGACCTCAATCACCTCGCCGGATACCGGAGCATACACATCCGAAACAGCCTTAACCGACTCGACCACGCCAAACGGCTTACCGCTCTGCAGTTCATCACCGACCTCGGGCAGCTCAACAAAAACGACATCGCCGAGCTGGTCCTGAGCAAAATCGGTAATTCCGACAGTGACAATGTCACCTTCCAAAGAAACCCACTCGTGATCTTCCGTGTATTTATATTCTTCTGGGAAATCCATATGTTGACTCCTTTACTTTCAGGCTAAAACTCAGAAATTAAAAGCATCAGACAAACGGCAATTTTACCTTCTGGGCAGCAACGTGTCGCTGACGGATGATGACCTCAAAAGACTCTGCGGAGGCCGCATCGCTTTCGACCAACGCCAGAGCAATGCCCTGCCGCAATGACGGTGACATAGTCCCGCTGGTGACGTATCCAACCTGTCGCCCGGCACAGAGGACGGGATAACGCTCCCGAGGGACGCCGGCTTCGGTCAGCTTCAAACCGATCAACACCCTCGTCACCCCGTCCTGTTTGGCTTTGACCAAGGCGTCACGTCCGACAAAATCGCCCTTATTGAGTTTGGTGACCCAACCCAAACGTGCCTCCAGGGGAAGGATCTCAGCGCTGAGTTCATGCCCATAGAGAGCGTAGGCTTTCTCCAGACGCAGGGTATCCCGCGCGCCGAGACCGACAGGAACCAGGCCATCGTCCCTGCCTGCGGTCATCAAGCGATGCCACAGGGATTCAGCGGCATCAGCAGGTAGGTACAGCTCGAAACCATCCTCGCCGGTATAACCAGTGCGCGAGACAATCAGATCGATATCAGCGACACGGGCCTGACGAAACCAGTAGGTCTTGATCGTCGTCAGATCACAGTGGGTCAGGGTCTGCAGAATGCGAGCGGCGTGTGGGCCCTGCAATGCTAACTGTGCATACTCTGCACTGCGATCAGTCAGTTGCAACTCCGAAAAAGACGATTTCTCCAGCAGGGTTTGTAACCACTGATGGTCTTTTTCGATATTGGCTGCGTTGACACACAGCAGAAAGTGTTCAGCGCTGAAACGGTACAGGGTCAAATCATCGACAATGCCACCGTGCGCATAGCAGAGTGCTGTATACTGGACCTGCCCGTCAGCCAGAGCGCCCACATCGTTGATCGTCGCATACTGCAGAAACGCTTCCGCCTGCGCACCGACGACTTCAACTTCACCCATATGGGAGACATCGAACAGACCGGCATGCTGCCTGACAGCCAGATGCTCAGCAATAACACCGGCATATTGAACCGGCATCTCCCAACCGCCGAATTCGACCAGGCGGGCACCGGCCGAACGATGAACGGAGTTCAGGGGTGTTTTCTGCACTGACGATCCTTTCTGGGGCAAGCGGCCTTAACTGTTTCCCCTGCGTTTTGCGCTTTCGAGCGTATTGTACAGCAGCATGGTGATGGTCATCGGACCGACGCCACCGGGAACCGGAGTAATCGCGGAGGCCCGTTCACCGGCAGCGGCGAAATCGACATCACCGACCAGTTTTTTTTCGCCCACACGGTTCACACCAACATCGATCACCACCGCACCCTCTTTGATCCAATCGCCCTTGATCATCTCCGGACGACCGACCGCGGCAATCACCACGTCGGCCTGACGTACCTTGGCGGGCAGGTCAGCGGTGCGCGAATGGCACAGGGTTACGGTAGCATGCTGCGCCAGACACATCAGGGCCACCGGCTTACCGACAATATTAGAGCGGCCAACGACAACCACCTCTTTCCCGGTCAGATCGACACCGGTCTTTTCCAGCATCTTCATCACCCCGTAAGGAGTGCAGGGCTGAAACAGAGGGGTCCCCGTCGCCAGGCGGCCAACATTGTAGGGATGAAAACCGTCAACATCCTTGGTGGGAGAGATCGCATCCAGTATTTTTGATTCATCGATATGGTCCGGCAACGGCAACTGCACAAGAATACCATCGATCCGCTCATCATTATTGAGCTGGGCAATCAGGCTAAGGAGTTCTTCCTCGCTAGTCTCCGCACTCAATTTGTGTTCATCGGAGAAAATCCCGGTCTGCGCACAGGCCTTCTCCTTCATCGTCACATAGACCCGACTGGCCGGATCATCTCCGACCAAAACAACAGCCAGTCCCGGGGTAATATTTTTCTCTTTCAGAGATGCAACTCCCGACGAAATCTCCTCGCGGATCTCCGCCGCAATCGCTTTTCCATCTATGATATTTGCCACTGTTTACTGTCCTCCTAGATACGTGAAATAGAACAAAAGATATGCACTACTGAGCAGTGATAACCCTGCAGCGATATGGTGTAAAACCGATCAGACCTGACAGAACGTCGCACGACCGAACAGGGTTGCGTTTCAAACTATACGTAACTGATGATCGATTGTAAAGTGATGACAACCTGCCTGTGCAGCATCTCACCTCAACGTGAAAAGGCCCCTGCAGAGAGATACTGCAGGGGCCTTAACAGGGAAAAATCTATCGGGCAAAAAACTAACCGTTGGCGGCCTTCGGACAACCACCGCAGCCTTCACCGCCAGCACTCGGACACGCGGGCGCAGAGCTGTACCCCTGCTGATACCAACCACTGCCCTTGAGAGCAAACCCTCCCTGGGAAATCATCTTTTTTACCACCCCGCCGCACTCTTTACAGGTGTCGACCGGGTCATCGGAAAACTTTTGACGGACTTCAAAATGCAGCCCACAGGATTCACATTGATACTCATACAACGGCATACTCACACCTCTCCTCTTGCCTGGTGACGTTAACAGCTAAACCGCTATATATTATTTTCAACAACAAACCGATGTCAAGAGGGCATCGCCTCCCGCAGAACCCGACGGGCATCCGCCATATCGATCCCCTGCAGAACAACCCTTTTGTGACGTGATGCTTCACCGGCGACAATCGCAACCTCTGACTTTGGTCGTTTGAACAGCTTCGCCAGATATTCCCGACAGGTTTTGTTGGCGGCACCGTCAACCGGCGGCGAGGTGAGTTTTATTTTCAGCGCACCCTGATGAAGGCCGACAATCTGGTTTCGGCTGGAGCGCGGCTGCACATAGATGGCCAGCAAGCAGCCATCAGAATGGGGGTGGAGACAGGACAGGGTCACAATGATCGATCGTCCTTTTCGGCACCGTGCAGTTCGAGCTGATGTTGCCAGCAGTCCTCGCCATCATCGCCGCCCCCTTCTATGGCAACGACTTCGAGATCGAGCAGTTTCATGTGACTTTCGACAACAGCGCGCAGACTGCTCTCAAACGAAATCTTCTGGCGCTTGATCTCCTGCACCTCATTGATCAGCTGAATCCTGCGCTCTTCAGCAGCCCGTAATATCTGTTCCCCCTGCATTTTCGCTTCGACCAGCAGAATTTCCGATTCCTTTCGCGCATTCTGCTTCAGTTCGTCGGTCACCTGTTGCGCGGTGGTCAGGGTGTCCTGCAGGTTTTGCTCCCGCTGTTTCATCTGCTCAAGAGATGTTCGCGTCCGCGCCAGGGTTTCTTTCAGTTCGTGGTTCTGGGTGTGCAGGCGCTCCATCTCTTCTGCCAGCAGCTCAAGAAAGTGATCAACGGCAGAAGAATCGTAACCGAGCAGCCGGCTTTTAAACTGATGCTGCTGTATCTCCATCGGGGTGATCCGCATAGAACGCTCCGTTTACAGGGTGTGGGCCAGGCGCATCAACGTCTGCACCAGAAACTGCTGTAGGACAGACAGGGCCAGCAACAGCAGAATCGGAGTAAAATCGATGCCACCCATCTGAAAGGGGAGCAATCGCCGGATCCGGTAGAGCACGGGATCGGTGGCATTATGCAGAAAACGGACGATCGGATTGTACGGATCGGGATTGACCCACGACACCAGTGCCCGGGCGATTACAATGAAGATGTAGAGATTAAAAACAAGGTCCAGGATCCGTGCAAGGGCCAGAAGAAGAAAATCCATACTGTCAACTCCGCAAAAAAGGCGCGAACGCTCATTAAGATTAGTACAAAAATATATCTGAATGCTCCCCCGAGTGTCAAACAGAGGAGATACAGTATAAAGTGCCATCTTTTTTGACTTCTGTCAGCGAAATAGCGTATTTTACCGTTTTATACCGATACGCGCCCAGCGATACCGCTACAGACTCAAGCGAGGTCGAAATCAGATATGGTTCAGACAAACAACCTGAACGTCCGCACCGTTACCCCGATCATTGCACCTGAAGACATGAAGCAGGTGTTCCCGTTGTCCCTGGAGTGCGCCTCCTGGGTCAGTCAGTGGCGTCAACAGATCAAACAGATCATGCGCCGCCAGGACCCACGACTAATGGTTGTCGTCGGCCCCTGTTCTATCCACGACCCCGAAGCTGCGCTGGAATATGCGCGCAGATTGGGTCGCCTGGCACAGCGGGTGAACGATCAGCTGTTCATCGTCATGAGGGTTTATTTCGAAAAACCGCGCACCACAATCGGCTGGAAAGGTTTGATCAACGACCCGGACCTCAACGGCACCCACCAGATATCGAAAGGCCTCGGCATAGCCCGCCGCCTGTACAGTGCCATCACCGAAATGGGACTGCCAATCGCCAGCGAGATGCTCGACCCAATCACCCCGCAGTACCTGTCCGACATGATCAGCTGGGGGGCCATCGGCGCACGAACCACCGAATCTCAGACCCACCGCGAGATGGCCAGCGGCCTGTCCTTTCCGGTCGGATTTAAAAACGGAACCGATGGCGGGCTCCAGGTCGCCATCGACGCCATGGGTGCTGCCATCCATGAGCACAGTTTCCTCGGGATGAACTACGAAGGGCGAACGGCCATTGTCGAAACCACCGGCAATCACGATGTTCATATCGTCCTCAGGGGAGGCAAGTCGGGCCCCAACTATCACCCAGCCGACATTCAAAAGACCGAAGAACTGCTGCACAGCAACAACCTGCTCCCCTCGATTATGGTCGACTGCAGCCACGCCAATTCGTCCAAGGATCACAACCGGCAGGCCGAAGTCCTCCGCAGTGTCGTCGATCAACTTCTGGCCGGCAACCGTTCGATCTGCTCGGTCATGATCGAAAGCAACCTCAAAGCAGGCAACCAGAAGATCCCTGCGGATTTAAACCAGCTCGACTACGGAGTATCGATCACCGATGCCTGCGTCGACTGGACTGCTACCGAACAGATGATTCTGGAAACCCACAGCCGCCTCGCCGCAAGGACCGACAGTTAGACCATGACCACACCAGAATCGACCGAAATAGAAAACTCCAAGAACGCGGCGCCCTGCTGCTGCCCACCTGCCGAAACAGTAGAACAGAGCGACAAAACACCAGCAGATGCCCCCTGTTGCCCACCTCAGGAAACAGCCTCCTGCTGCGCTCCACAGGACAGCGACAAACCGGGCTATACCCTGAGCCCCTTTGTCACCGGCTGGATCGACACTCCGACCGGCCAGACGCCCCAGATCGCCACCCGACTGACCCGAACCGACCTGTACGGCCGCTGGGCAATGCGCTGGGGAATAGGGCGTGATCGCTACCGGATAACGCCGGGACTGTACGCCATCGGCACCCCCGATGACAAAGCGCCGGTTTTGGTCTCCGCCAATTACAAACTGAGTTTCGACTGCCTGCGCTCATCGCTGCAGCATACGGATGCGTGGATTCTGGTGATCGATACCAAGGGGGTCAACGTCTGGTGCGCCGCGGGCAAAGGGACCTTCGGCACTACAGAGATCGTCAAGCGCTGTCAACTCACCAGACTGGACAACATCGTCTCCCACCGCACCCTGATCGTCCCGCAATTGGGAGCACCAGGCGTTGCGGCACATACGGTAAAAAAAGAGACCGGCTTTCACGTCGTCTATGGGCCGGTCAGAGCGAAGGACCTGCCGCTCTTTCTCGCAAATGACATGCAAGCTACAGATGAGATGAGGCGGGTCACCTTCACCCCCATCGAACGTTTTATTCTCACTCCGGTTGAGCTTTCGATGATGGGCAAAACCCTGCTCTATGCAATGATTTTACTCTTTGTCCTCAGCGGCATCGGTCCCGATATTTTCACCTTCAAAGCCGCCTGGACGCGCGGACTGAATGCGGCACTTCCGCTTATTGCCGGACTCATCAGCGGCTCGGTCCTGACACCAGTCCTACTGCCCTGGCTCCCCGGCCGCATGTTCGCGATCAAAGGTGCGCTCACCGGCGGCGCGACAGCGCTACTGCTGGCCGCGACCCTATACAGCGATGCCGGTCTCAGCCTGACCCTGGCGCTAACCCTGACAGTAGGGGCGATATCCTCTTACACCGCCATGAATTTCACCGGGTCCAGCACCTTCACATCGCCCTCCGGTGTTGAAAAAGAGATGCGGCTGACCATCCCGTGGCAGGCCGGTTCCCTGCTGCTAGCGATCGGGCTGTGGATCAGCAGCGCATTTTGATACCCGAAAGAAAAAATAGACACCATGACAAACATTAAACCGTCCGGCTTTAAATATCTGAAAGACGTCAGCAGCCTTAAATTAAACGTTGACGCGTGTATCGGTTGCGGGATGTGTGAGATCGTCTGTCCCCACCGTATTTTCACCATCGAAGAGAAAACTGCTCGCATTACCGATGTGGATGCCTGCATGGAGTGCGGTGCCTGCGCAAAAAACTGTCCGGTCGATGCCATCCAGGTAGACGCCGGCGTCGGCTGCGCCAGCGCCATCATCAAAGGCTGGCTAACCGGCTCAGAACCGAGCTGCGACTGCAGCGGCTCGAGCTGCTGTTAGCTTCAGGGACACATAGACATGGCCAGAACCCTACTAATCATCGATGATTCCAAGACAATCCGCCAGCAGATTCAGGAAATCCTGCAGAACGGCCTGCTGTTCCAGACCATCCTGCAGGCTGAAGACGGGCTAAAAGGCCTTAAGATTCTGGTTGAGCAGGATGTCGATGTCATCCTCTGTGACGTCGAAATGCCCGGCATTGACGGCATGAAGTTTCTCGCCATGCTCCAGTCAAAGGAGGACCTGCGCGATAAACCGGTCATCATGCTCACCAGCCATAACGACATCGCCAGCAAGGTCAAAAGCCTCGAATCAGGGGCCAGCGACTATATCACCAAGCCCTTTGAAAATACCGAACTGGTCGCGCGATTACGGGTTCACCTCGAACTGAAAGCACTGCAGGATGAGTTAAAGGAGAGCAACAGACTGCTCCGTGAACTGGCCCAAACCGATCCCCTGACCCATCTCTACAACCGCCGCCATCTGATGAATGCCCTCGAACCGGAACTGAACAGAACCCGGCGAATGAGATCACACTGCACCCTGATTCTGGCCGATATCGACCACTTCAAGCGGGTCAATGACCGCTATGGGCATCAGATGGGCGACGAAATTCTTGTCGGGGTGGCTGGCCTGTTTGCAAAACAGTCCCGCCAGTATGACATCGCTGCCCGTTATGGTGGGGAAGAGTTCTGCCTGGTACTGCCGGAAACGACTCTGGAGGAGGGGCGAGAGGTCGCCGAACGGATCCGGGTACAGACTGAGGAGTTACGCTTTGCCGGGGAAGCGGAAGAGCTGCGAATGACGATGAGTTTCGGGGTCGCCTGCTACACGGCAAGGCTCGATGAGACCCTGGACGGGCTGATTTCACGAGCCGACAAAGCTCTGTATCAGGCGAAGAGCAACGGCCGTAACTGTGTGCTGTGCGCCCGCTAAAAGCCCGCCCTACAGATCATTCAGCAGGCGATAAATCTTCTGTTCAAAGGCCCACACCCGCTCAGCCTTGTCGGCCTGTCCAACACCTTCGAGCATCAGGCGCGCCCGGTCCAGTTGGGCATGAGCACTGAGAAGAATCGGTGAAATCTGTTTTTCAAGATGGATTTGTGGAATCTCCCCCACCGTCTCCATCCGGGCCTCCAATTCATCGACCGTCGCACAGAGGATCCGGACAACCGCTTCGGTCTCTGTCGAAGACTCTTTAAAGTTCTTCTCCAACATCGTACAGAGGTCTTCATATACCTCTTTATAGCGATCTGAAATTCGCATCGATCCTGTCCTATTCTGTTATAACGGTTTGCTCCGGGCGGGCGAATCGAGAATCCTAGTCGAAACCGGCAGCAAAAAGCAATCTCATTTCACCAATGACCACCGGCAAAGATATTGACTTTGGGACGATGACGCTGCTAGCATCTTTCAAAAATAAGCCCTGGGGGAGTACACACCATTACTGAGAGTTTCGCAGCGGCGAAATGACCCCTTGAACCTGATCCGGATCATACCGGCGGAGGGAAGTGGCTGCAACGACACGATCGGGTGGATATTCTGCCCTGCTCTGCGCCGCTGCCATGCGGCGTTTTCTTTTTTTAAGCGGTTGACAATGCGGATTTTTCTCAACGAACATGAGCTTGATGTCTCCGAGGATGCGACCCTGCAATCAATCCGAAGGGAGCACAAACCGGACGCGGATATTGCGATCGTCAACGGCTTTCCATGTCAGCCCGATTACCGGCTGCAACCGCAGGACAGCATCGTTTTGATCCGGCGCGGCGAACAGCCCACCCACCAGGAACTATCGGCTCTGATGATGGCCCGTCACACCCCGGGGGTACACGCCAGAATCAGTAGGGCGACAGTCGGAATTGCCGGAGCCGGCGGTCTCGGATCAGCCATCGCGGGCGCCCTGGCGCGGCTCGGCGTCGGTCGCCTGATCATCGCCGATTATGATGTCATCGAGCCATCAAATCTCAACCGCCAGCAGTATTTTGTCGACCAGATTGGCATGCCCAAGGTTGAGGCTCTGCAACAGAACCTTCTGCGGATCAACCCGACCGTTGAGGTCAGTGCAATCCACCGGCGCATCACCGCCGACACGGTTGCTCACTATTTTGCCACGGTCGATGTCATGACTGAGGCCTTCGATGCCGCCGCGGAGAAGGCCATGCTGGTCAGCAGTTTTCTACAGCAGTTCACCACAACGCCTCTGGTAGCCGCATCGGGAGTGGCGGGTTACGGCCCGGCGAACAGCATCCGCACCACACGGGTCACCGAACACCTCTACCTGGTGGGCGACGGATGCTCAGCGGCACAACCGGGACAGGGGCTCATGTCGCCTCTGGTCGGCATCGCCGCACACCATCAAGCTAACGCCGTTCTGCGTCTGCTCCTCGGGGAAAACCCTGCGCCGCCGATGTCAGATGACTCCTGCGATGAAAACGAGTGAGGTCCTATGGTTATCGAATTAAACGGTCAAAGCAAAACTCTGGACAGCCCGACCAGCATCAGCGACCTGCTCGCACAGCTCAATCTGGAGGCTGCCCATGTCATCGCTGAGCTCAATAGAACCATTCTCACCGCAGACCAGTTTGGCGCCACGATCCTGCAGCAGGGCGATCGCCTCGAACTGATTCAGTTTGTCGGTGGCGGTTAGCCCGCAACACACGGATTTACCCCCCCTTTTAACCTTTGAACACGTGAGTATTTATGGACACTCTTGTTATTGCCGGCCGTTCATTCCGTTCCCGTCTCATGGTCGGGACAGGTAAGTTTTCATCCAATCAGGCGATGTGCGCAGCCATGGAATCATCCGGATGTGAAATTGTCACTGTTGCGCTGCGCCGGGTTGATGTCAACAATCCGCAGGATTCGATGCTGCAGCACATCGACCCCGACCGGTACCTGCTGCTTCCTAACACCAGCGGCGCACGGGACGCCGAAGAGGCCGTTCGACTCGCCCGTCTCGCACGGGCGGCTGGATGCGAACCGTGGATCAAACTGGAAGTGACCCCTGACCCCTACTACCTGCTTCCGGATCCGGTCGAAACCCTCAAGGCGGCAGAAATTCTGGTTAAGGATGGCTTTACCGTCCTGCCCTATATGCCCGCAGATCCGGTCCTTGCCAAACGACTCGAAGAGGTCGGGACCGCCACAGTCATGCCGCTCGGTGCTCCGATCGGCACCAACCGCGGGCTACGGACCCGGGATCATCTGGCCATCATCCTCGAACAGGCGCAGGTCCCGGTAGTGGTCGACGCCGGCCTCGGGGCTCCATCCCACGCTGCCGAAGCTATGGAAATGGGCGCCGATGCGGTGCTGGTCAATACAGCGCTGGCAGATACGCCCAACCCTGCAGCCATGGCTGCAGCCTTCGCCAAAGGGGTCGAAGCGGGTCGCGAGGCCTACTGTGCCGGTCTCGGCGCACAGCGGGTACGAGCGTCTGCGTCAAGTCCCCTGACCGGCTTTCTGAGAGACTGAGCCAATGTCCTTTATTGAACGACTTCAACAATTCCCCGCGCAACAGGTCAAAGAACGGATCCTGGGCTCGACACCGCACGACATCGACAGGGCGCTGAATTCCCGTCACGTCGGAATCGATAATTTTTACGCCCTGCTCTCTCCGCAGATAAACGATCAGCAGCTTGAACAGTTGGCGACCCGCGCACACAACATCACCACACAGCGCTTCGGGCGAACCATTCAACTCTATGCACCGCTCTATCTCTCCAACGAATGCCATAACGGGTGCCGCTATTGCGGCTTCAGCGCGGACAACCATCTGAACCGCAAAACCCTGACCGACATTGAGATCGACAGTGAAGCACAGGCCCTTCACGCGGAAGGCTTTCGTCATATCCTCCTGCTGACCGGAGAAGCCCCCGAGTCCGCGGGGATCGACTACCTCGAAAATGCGATCCGTCGGGTCCGATCCCTGTTCGGCTCGATGGCCATCGAAGTCTTCCCTATGGATGAGAACGGCTATCGTCGCATGGTGACTGCAGGCGTCGACGGACTGACACTTTACCAGGAAACCTACGACCCGGACCTGTACGCACATCTGCACCCCTATGGTCCCAAAAGTGACTACCTGTATCGCCTCGGGGCACCGGAACGGGCCGGGCTGGCGGGTTTCCGGCGGATCGGTCTCGGCGCCCTGCTCGGCCTCGGCGATTTTGCCACCGACTCCTTCTATACAGGACTCCATGCCCTGTACCTGGCCAAGCGGTTCTGGCGCAGCCAGGTAACAATCGGCTTTCCGCGTATCCGGCCCGCCGCCGGTGGATACGCCCCCAACGTGGATGTCAGCGACAGGCAACTGACCCAGCTGATCTGCGCACTGCGCCTACTGCTGCCGGACGTCGGCCTGGTGCTATCCACCCGCGAATCCGCTGCACTGCGCAACAGTCTGCTGCCACTGGGAATTACCCAGATGAGTGCCGGATCGAGTACGGCCCCCGGTGGCTACGCCAGTGACGATCGTGAAGGCGAACAGTTCGCAATCAGCGACCACCGCTCACCCGAACAGTTCAGCCAGCAGCTCCGCGCCTTCGGATATGAGGCGGTCTGGAAGGACTGGGACAGCGCGTTTTTAAACCCAGCGGACCTGCCTGCTTAAGATGTCCGCTCAGATCAGCCATCGCCTCTATCTGATTACGGACCGGTCTCTGTTGCGAAATCAGCAGAAACTCATAGAAGTTATCGGGCAGGCACTGGATGGCGGAGTACGAATGGTGCAGCTGCGCGAAAAGGACCTGTCGGCTGCGCAGCTCTGGCCGCTGGCACAACAGCTCCGTGACCTGACCAGACGATACAACGCACAACTGCTCATCAACGACCGGATCGATCTGGCGCTGGCCTGCTCAGCTGACGGCGTCCATCTCGGTGCCCATTCGATCCCGGTGGCTGTCGCCCGCACCCTGCTCGGCCCCGACCGGATCGTCGGCGTATCAACCCACGCAGCGGCGGAGATCCGTTTGGCGTCTGAGGCTGGTGCCGACTTTGTCACCTATGGACCGGTCTACGACACACCATCCAAACGGGCCTACGGCCCACCACAGGGGATCGAAAAACTTCGTTCCGCTTGTCAAAATGCCCCCTGCCCGGTGTTTGCGCTGGGCGGAATCAAACCCGCCCACCTGACAGATATTACCCAAAGTGGTGCCTCAGGTATCGCCCTGATCTCCGCCATCCTGTCTGCCGAAGACCCCGCAAAGGCTGCAACACAGTTCTGCACCCGGATTAATCGTTCGAACTAAAAACGTTGTTCGACAGCCCGATCTCCTTCGATTAAACTTTGAGAAGTCGATGTTATCGGGAGACCAACATGCAGATCATTCTCGTATTCACCATCCTCACAGGTGCCGTTATTCTCTTCGCCTCAGGTCGCGTACGCATGGACCTGACCAGCCTTATGGTCCTGCTCTCTCTTTACCTGACCGGGCTGGTGACACCGGAAGAGGCTTTTTCAGGGTTCAGCAACCCCGCAGTTCTGACCGTCGGTGCTATGTTTATCATCGGTGCAGGTGTCGCCAACACGGGTCTGCTCCATCGCGTCGCCGAAAAACTGCTCGCCTACGCCGAGGGGAGCGAAAAACGCCTGATCGCGATCCTGATGCTCACCGTCGCCAGTCTATCAGCCTTTATCAACAATATCGGTGCCACCGCTCTTTTGCTTCCGGTCGTCACCACCCTGTCGAAAAAAAATGGGATTCCTACATCAAAACTTCTGATCCCGCTGGCCTTCGGTTCACTGCTCGGCGGAGTCTGCACCCTGATCGGTACGCCTCCAAACATCCTGATGAACATCCTCTTGCAACAGCACACCGGGGAACAATTTGCCATGTTCGACTTTATGCCGGTTGGACTGATTATTCTGGTGACCGGCATCCTCTACATGGTGTTTATCGGCCGCAATCGCCTGCCGAGTTATCGCGCCAAAAACCTGGCGGAAGCATATCAGATGAAGGAATACATCACCGAGGTCGAAATCCTTGCCGATTCACCGTTTGCCGGACAGACCATTACCGAAAGCCGCATCGAATCCGACTTTGACTTGAAGGTGCGTGCGATTCTGCGGGGCAAGGAGAAGATTCCCCGTCCACGTCGAAACCGTAAACTCTACGAACAAGATCGACTGTTTCTGGAAGGAGATCCACAAGGAATTCTCAAGGTCAGCAAGAAAAAAGGGCTGGAAGTGGTCCCGGAGCGCGAAAATCCGGTATTTACCGACGAAGGCGAAGAAACCGTCATTATCGAGGCCTCGTTGTCGCCAACCTGCGAAGCGGTGGGTCAGACCCTGCGTGAAATGCGTTTTGCCGAAACCCATGGACTAACAGTGCTGGCGATCTGGCGCCACGGTGCTTCTGTGGTGAAAAAGGTCGACCATGTCCGGCTCAAATTCGGCGACGTACTCCTCCTCAAGGGGCCGGAAAAGCGGGTCATCCATCTCGGCAAGGAGCACGGTTTTCTGGTCCTCGGCGGTGTTCCGCCGGTCAGTTACAACCCACGTAAGGCACCCCTCGCCTTTCTGATTCTACTGTGCGTCATCCTGCTGGCGACGCTGAACCTGATGCCGATCACCGTGGCGGCGACCTTCGGCGCATTGATGCTGATCCTGACCCAGTGCATGACGGCCAAGCAGGCCTACGAAAGCATCGACTGGTCGATCATCATTCTCATCGCCGGGACACTGCCCCTTGGGTTGGCGATGGAAAACAGCGGCACGGCACACCTGATCGCAGAAACCATCCTGGCCGTTGTCGGTCCGCTCGGCCCGTGGGTGGCGCTGGGGGCCATTTTTCTGCTGACGTCGATTATGACCGAGGTGATGAGCCACGCCGCGGCGGCGGTTCTGATTGCTCCGATCGCCCTGAACACCGCCCTGTCACTCGGCGCCGATCCGAAACCGTTCTATCTGACGGTTGCGATTGCCGCCTCATCCTGTTTCATGACCCCTGTCAGCCACCAGTCAAACGCGCTGGTTATGGGTCCTGGGGGCTATCAGTTTAGCGACTTTATTCGCGTCGGTGCGCCACTCAACCTGATTATCTGGGTCGTAGCGACCCTGAGTATTCCACTGGTGTTCCCCTTCTGAGTTGTGTGCAAGACAACAGAGCAGAAAAACGAAAGGGGCCCGACCAGGACCCCTTTCAGTATTTGCACAGCAAATCGTGTGACGGAACCTATGCGTCTTCGTCCTTTTGTTGAAGAAATGTTCTGATCTGGTGCATCTGCTCCAAACTTAAATTGATAAACTGAATACCCATACCGGCCGGGAGGGAAGGATTATGCGGCGCATGGGGAGCATTGATCCAGGCGACGCGTCCGTCGCAGCAGATTGGCTGCTCTTGTCCAGACAAATGAAACGTCAGGGTCAGGGTTTCATTCTGCGCCAGAGGGTTGTCGGTTTCGAGGAACAATCCACCGGTACTCAAATTCACCGTATAGTCAGAAAAATCTTTCTGCGGAGGATTGCCATACTGAACCCGCACTTTCGCCTCTGAGCGGGGCTCAGCCCGTTCAACAAGATTCAAATACTTGCGGGCCAGATCCATAAACACCTGACGCTGAAATGGCTTGTGCATGATTTCATCACAACCCGACTTACGACACTTTTCCAGTGTTTTCTCATTATCCGTAGCGGTCACCATCACCACGGGAATCCGGCGCAGTTCCTGATCGTCCTTGATCATCCGGCAACACTCATCACCGTCCATCTCGGGCATATACATATCGAGAAAAACAACATCCGGACGATTCTGTGAAACCAGATCAAACGCCTGTTTTCCATTTCGTGCCACGAGGACCGTGATATCTTCACGCTGAAGAAAACTCTGCTCGAGCTTAAGAAAAAATTCAACGTCGTCCGCAATCAGTATTTTATGCCGATCGGCCACGCTCTCTCCTTAAAAACAGCCATACCAAACAGACCAACAGTTTCAAAAGTTCATCAAACGCTGGCATTGTAACAAATTACAGACAACGGAAAACCTAAAAACGTGTTTTTCAGAAAATTAGTTCACAGGATCTGTTGGCCCTGTTTTCAGCCGGAAAGCACGTGCTACGCGACATCCGCTCCCGACCATAATTTGACAGATATTGACGGGACGTTAGGATTACGTAAGAGAACTCATCAGTCAGAGGATCGATTATGAAAACAGTTGTGCTCGGAATCACTGCCCTCGTCGTGGCCCTTGTGCTGGCGGTTGTGCTGTACGATCAGTTGAAGAGTCCGTCGGAGCGTGGTGACGAGGGTGTTCATACGGCAACGCCACAGGAGATAAGATCTGAAAGCGAAGCAGAACCGCGCTATCCGGTACCGCCTCCGCCGGTGCAGCCCCCCGCAAAGACTCCTCCAACCGTTGAACCTCCGATAACCGTAGAATCGGCCAAACCGGCACCACAGCCCGAACCGCCACCCAGCTTCACAGAACAGTTATCCCGAATCTTTTCCGGTTCACGATTTATTGATCTGCTTAGGCAGGACGATTTTATCCAACGGTTTGTCGCCACGGTCGACAGCATCCCGGAGCAACAACCTCCATCCCGCTATCTCCCAGTCACGCCGCCAGCCGGAACCTTTCTGGTCAGCAGAGATCGGATCAACCCGGAGAACGCTCGGCGCTACCTCCCCTATCTCGATCTGCTGGAGTTCATTGGCCGCGACCGGGCCATCGACCTCTACCTGACCCATTATCCGCAGTTTCAAAGCGCCTATCGTCAGCTCGGGTACCCCCGAGGGCATTTCAATGATCGACTGGTCGCGGTTATCGACCATCTGCTGTTGACTCCACGGAGCAACGAGCCCATCGCTGTCCATAAGACTGTCATCACCTACCGATATCAGGACCCCAACCTCGAAGCCCTGTCGCCGGGGCAAAAACTATTGATCAGAATTGGCGCGGACAACCGTCAGGGGATAGAGGTGTTTTTACGACAGATCAGAGCACGGTTGGTGGCGCTGTAGAGATGTTTAAGGCAGGTCATCATAACCGGGGCAGCCGGTCATTTTTGCGTGACCGGCATGATCGGGGAAGGCACGACAGTAACCCGGCTTTACCTCGTCGATCCCGCACAGAAAGCCACGCCGATCCAATCGGTCCAGCAGCCAGGGACAGCGCTCAACATCGTCACCGGTTTCCGGATCAACCCAGACCCGGTGAAGAATATTGTCCCGGGAAAGCCGTAGGGTTTCCACCCAGACGAGGAGATCGTCTCGACCGGCTTCGATCCAACGCTTCAGATCAGATTCGTCCACGCATCCACTGTAGGCGTCTTTCAGGTTCAAACAGCAGTGGCCGCACTGACGACAGTCAAAACCCTCAGTCGTCATTGCTGTCGACAGGGGCAACATCATCCGGTTGCTCCAAACTGATCCGTCCAAGGGTGCCCGCGCGGAGTTCACGGAGAAATACCTCTGCGGCCCGGTAGCTATCGATCTGCCCGCCACTGACCAGACACCCCCGCTTGCGACCGATGCTCTCCAGCACCTCACCCGGATCGGTCGTCTCTTCAGACAGTTTGTAGCGCTCGCGTAGTTGTCGCGGATAGCGGTCCAACATGAATGCCAATCCGTACAGGGCGACGGCCACGTAGTCGAGGGCATTATCTCCGATCGCGCCACTGACCGCCAAGCGGCTGGCACCATCGGGATTGTCCATTACCGGCCACAGCAGCCCGGGTGAATCATGCAGTAGGACACCATTACGAAGATCGATCTGCTGCGGACAGGTGGTAATGGCGGGTTTATCACCGACGCGGGCTATTTTTTTGCCAGCGAGGGTGTTGATCAGAGTGGACTTTCCCACGTTGGGGATACCGACAACCATCACCCGCAATGACCGTCCGGGTCGACCCCGATTGGGAGCCAATATTCTACACAGCCCGATAATCTTGTTCACCTCTGCACGGTTTCTGGCCTCGAGGGGCAGAGCACGAACCCCCTGTTGTGATTGCAGTGCGCTGACCCACTGCTTTGTAACCTGCTGATCTGCCAGATCGTTTTTGTTCAAAACCTTGATGCACGGCTTGTCACTCCGCAGGCGTTCCAGCACAGGGTTCGCACTGCTGGCGGGCAAACGGGCATCGAGGACCTCGAGGAAGACATCGATTCGCGGCAACAGATCTATGATCTGCTGACGGGCTTTTTTCATATGTCCGGGATACCAGTCGATAATCATCTATGTGTCCATTTCTTTCAGAGATCATTTACATTCTATGCTGTACAGCAGCATTTTTTAACGGCGACAACAGTTCGCAGAAGACCCTAGCATTCTTGACCCGCGAGCACATCAGTAAAATCTGCATGTAACGATCAGGGACGACAAAACCAAAGGGGTGTTGCAACAGCCGTATCTTTCAACAAGCCTATCGTAAGAACTCTCTGTAAACCCTAGGGAAATCGTTTGCGTATATTTCAAAATCATTTAGTATAGAAAACAAGACACTCCACATTTACAGGTGATGCCTATGTCCCTCCCTTCCAAACCTGATCGGACTAAAACACCATCCCGTCAAAAAAATACGGCTCCCGCCTCTAGCAGCATCAATGAGATCGGCAGCGTACTGTTAGAAAACCCGCAGAGCTGCGCCACCATTTTTTCCATGGTTCAGGCCGGCGTGCTGATCATCGATACAGAATCACACATTATTGTTGACGCAAACCCCTGGGCTCTCAAGATGATCGGCGGCACCCGCGAACAGGTCATCGGAGAAGTCTGTCACAGTTTTGTCTGCCCCGCTGAACTCGGCAAATGTCCGGTCACCGACCTGCACAACTGTATCGACAATTCCGAGCGCGTACTGATCACCATCGATGGCCGGGAGGTTCCGATCCTCAAAACCGTTTCGATTCTCGAGCTGGACGGTCGTCAGTACTTGATCGAAAGCTTTCTCGATATTTCAGAACAGGAAAAAACCCGCCACGAACTTGAGCAAAGTCGTGAACGGTACAAAGACCTGTTTGAAAATGCCAACGACCTGATCCAGATGGTCTCTCCGGAAGGGACCATTCAGTATGTCAACCGCAGCTGGAAAGAAACCCTCGGCTACACGGACGAAGATCTGAGCTCCATCTCCCTGAAAGACATCATCCATCCTGAGCATTTCAATGTCTGCATGCTCGCTTTTCAGCAATTGCTGAGCGGACAGAACATCGACTTCATCGAAACCACCTTCGTCACCAAAGACGGGCAATCGGTGGAACTGGAAGGGAGTATCAACTGCAACATCGTCGATGGCAAACCGATCTCATCACGCGGCATCTTCCGCAACGTCACCGAGCGCAAAAAAGCCGAAAAAAAGCGCCTGGAAAGTGAACAGCAGTACCATGATCTGTTCAACAATGTCAGCGACCTGATTCAGATGGTCCGGCCCGACGGCTCTTTTGAGTATGTGAATCCCGCCCTTTTGACCACCTTGGGGTATGAAGCCGACCAGTTTGAATCCTTCACCCTGTTCGATATTATTCCGGACGATTATCGAAAACAGTTTGTCGAAAAGTTTCAGCGCCTGATCGACGGCCGTAATACCGGCCTGATCGAAACCGAATTCAGAACCCGCAGTGGTCGCAGAATTCCGGTCGAAGGAACTCACAACTTCCGATTCAATAGCGGTGAAATCAGCGGAGTTCGTTTTATCTGGCGGAATATCATTGAACGCAAACGGGCGGCCCGCAAGATACAAGAATGGAATCGACAGCTGGAGAAAACGGTCGAGACCAAAACCCGCCAGCTTCGCGAAGCTCAGAACCACCTGGTCCGGGCTGAAAAAATGGCCGTTATCGGTGGGCTTGTCACCGGCACAGCCCATGAACTGAACAATCCCCTCGGCGGAATTCTCAACGCCGTCGATGTCTTGCAGCAGAGCAAGCGCGATCAACCAAAATCCGCGGAGACGGAGGACGAACTGGTCTGGCTCGAGGCCATCCGTAATGCCGCTGAGCGGTGCAACCTGATCGTCGATGACCTGCGGAAATTTTCGGAACATTCCCACTGTCGGTTTGAGCAAGTCGACATCAACCAGTTGCTGCTTGCCAGCATTGACAGCTGTCACGACAGCTTACAGAAGGCAAATATCTCCACCGAAGATGCGCGGGACCTGACAATCCCGCCGATCATGGGCGATCCGGCCCAGCTCAAAAAAGTTTTCAGAAACATTCTGGAGAACGCCATCGTGGCGATCGGGGACAACGGCCAGATCGAATTTTCGACCCAGCAGCTGCAGACCGACGGTTCTGAGCCGAAGAAGGTCACAATAACGATCAGCGACGACGGTTGTGGTATCCCCGAAGAGCACCAAGGGAAAATATTCGATCCCTTCTTTACCACGCAGCCGATCGGGCAGGGCACCGGCCTGGGCCTGTCGGTCTGTTACGGGATCATCAAACGCCATCATGGTGAAATCGATCTCACCAGCACTCCGGGACGAGGCACCCAGGTCACCATCGCCCTGCCGGTGACACAGAGCGACGTCCCGTAATGGATCAGCCCGCCACCTTGAACACCTTGAGCAGATGGGGAACCAGCTGCTTCTTGCGCGACAGCACCCCATTGAGACGATAGATATTTTTTTCCACCTGCGGGTAGCGGATCATGTAGGGCAACTCGTTCGGACCGGAAGTGACCAGCAGGCTGTTGCCCTCGACAATGTCCGTCACCAGCAAGGCCGCAAGCAGATACCCCTTCTCGTCCCGCAAACGGGCCAGTTCAGCCAGCAGTTCCTCTTTGCGCTGTTGAAAGCTGTGAAGATTGACAACCTCTACCTGACCCAATCCCAGGGTGTCCGATTCGACCTGATACTCTTTAAAATCGCCTAAAATCAACTGACGTGCGGATTGACCGCTGGCGATGACGCTGCCCGAAGCAAACAGCTCGGCACCATACTGATCGAGATCGAGCCCCGACAACGTCGATAACCACTCTGCGATATCCCGATCGACATCGGTCGTGGTCGGCGATTTCAGAAGAACCGTGTCGGACAGCAGTCCGGACAGCAGCAGACCGGCTATTTTTTCATCGGGCTGGTGACCTGATTGCCGAAAAAGACGCGCAACCAGAGTACAGGTGCTGCCAAGGGGTTGATTGATAAAATGGATCGGCGTATCGGTATGAAAATTCCCCAGGCGGTGATGATCAACAACCTCGAGAATCTCGACCTTGTCAGCACCGGGAACAGCCTGAGACAGCTCGTTATGATCGACCAGAATCAGCTGCAGCGGCGATTTTCGAATCAGGTGACTTTTGGTCGCCACTCCGCTGACCCGATCCTCATCATCCAGCACAATAGCTCCGGCGTGCCCCCCATGCAGGAGTTTGGTTCGCAGATCATCCAGCAGATCGTCCCGACGGGCACTAAGGAAAGAACCGTCAACCAGACTGCGCACCGGTGTCGCCAGACGGGTCAACCAGCTGCAGCTCGCGGTATCAAAAGTACTGGACACAACAGAAACCCGATGTCTTCGGGCCAGATCGATAAGATCTGGAGAGACGACAGAACCTCCAGATACGATCAGGACACGCACCCCCGCTTCGATGGCCATCCGCTGGATGTGGGGACGATCTCCAGCAATCAGAATTGATCGCCGAGAAGCGATATTGCCGACCCACTGTTGAAAGGCCCCAGTAGAACGCCCGCCGACATAAAGATCGAGATGTTCCAGACTGTCGGCTTCATAACTGCACAACAGCTTGGCCCGCAAGCAGCGGACAATGGCGTTTACCGAAACGTGGACACAGCGTAAATCTTCCGCGGCATCGGGTAACAGAAACTGTTCAGACGCTTTTTTCAGCAGCAGCATCCCCAGCGCACAGTTATCGACATCGACAACCGGCAGCATGCGGATATTGTGTTGATGATACTGTTTGAGGGCTTCGGCAAGCGGGGCTTCGCCGGATACGGTGACAACCTGCTCAGTAACAACATCGCGAACCCGCGGATAAACATCGGTCAGCAGCTCAGGGACCGGATACTGCAGATGATCGAGAACAAATTCCGTTTGGCGATTCAATGTACCCGCACGAGCAGGCCGGACATTTTTTAGCCCCTGACGACGACGCAGATCGGCATAAGCGATGGCACTGCAGACCGAATCGGTATCGGGGTTACGATGTCCAATGACATATATCTGAGCTGGCAAGGTCATAGATCTTCATCCTTACTGCTGTGTTTATTCTGCAATAAATTCGACGCAGAGCGGAGCACCCCGCGGACATCGCCAAGCCCGATCACATTCTTCACGACAGCGCGCTGCGGAACCATCGCGGTATCAAAACCAACAAAGACATCGCGCCCCTTGGTACCGAAGGTATCGGGGTCCGCCAACACCTTGCACAGGATATCCGTTTTTGGGAAAAAACGCTGTCGCTTCTGCGCTTTTTTCTGCAACCGCTCAACAATCACATCTTCGGTTCCACGCCGGGTAAAAGTCGGCAACGCCAGTTGGCGTCCTCTCTCCACCGGGCCGTAGAGCCCGGCGCGGACGTTATAAAATGCGCTCAACAGATCGTAAACCGGACCGGGCTTATCCATCGGATAGGTCTTTTCCTGCGGCTTTTTCCCCGTTTTCCAGTTTTTGTAGTAAACCTGCCGCTGCTGATGATCAAAATGATAGCTGCGGATCCTCTCCTTCTTTTTTTTACCCTCACCACGGATGGTATAAGCACGCTGAATCAGCGGTCGCAGCAGACCTTCAGGGCCGACCTCCATCACCGTTTCGATTTTTTCAACCCTATGACTGGTAAGAAAGGCAGTCAAACCGAGAGTCCGGGCCTGCAGTAACGCGGTGTATTGACCGTCTTCAGGTCCCGGCATCAAACTGATGGTCCCTTCGGCAAGGCGTTTAAACCACAAAAAGGAGACATCATATTTCAGCTCCTCACCGAGCATCTGCGCTACAACGGTGGGAACAGTCCGGTCAATGGCCGAAGCGGAGTCCGTCTGGGCATACGACACAGGAACAAAAAACAGCAGAAAAGCACAACAGAGACCTATTGAACGACCGGCTAACACCGACATACATCAGCCCTTCAGAATATAGAAACCGACAAAAGCGAGGTAACCCGCCAGCAACAGCCCCCCCTCCCCACGACCGAGACCCATGCGACGACCGATCAACGGAAGCAGCATAAAGCTGAACAGCAGCATGATCGGCAGCTCAAAACGCAGGGTCGAAGGGTCGATCGCAATGGGACGGATCATCGCGCAGAACCCGAGGACAAAGAACAGATTAAAGATATTACTGCCGATGACATTACCGACGCTGATATCCATCTCACCGCGCCAGGCCCCCATTAACGATGCGGCCAGTTCGGGCAAGCTGGTTCCCAGCGCAACCACGGTCATACCGATAATCAAATCAGACACCCCGAAACTGCGGGCGATGATAATCGCCGAGCGCACCATCAGTTCAGCACCGACCCCCAGGCCGACGATACCGATCAGGATCAGAGCGATATCCCGGCTGCGATGTTTTCTTTCATCACGAACAATTTGGCTGTCAACGCTCATCGCCGCAGTTTCACGCCGACTGCTGACAACACAATAGATCAAGAAGAGGACCAGCCCGGCCACCAGAATCAAGCCATCGGTAAAGCCTAATCTGCCGTCCAGCGCCAGCATAAACAGCAGCAATGAGGCCGCCAGCATGATCGGGATATCTTTTCTCAGGGTACTCTTTGCGACCTGCATCGGCGCCAACAGGGCCGCGGCACCAAGAATCAGACCGATATTGGCGACATTGGAACCGATAATGTTTCCGGCAGCGATATCGGAGGTGCCTTTTAGAACCGCGGTCAAGGAGACCATCATCTCCGGCATACTGGTTGCCAGAGCAACGATAGTCATACCGATAATCATCGGGCGAATACCGAAAGACAGCGCAAAGCGCGAGCTGCCCGACACCATGTATTCAGCACCGAAATAGAGCAACAACAACCCGGCAAAAAACAGCAGAACCGACATCAACATACCGTTATCCTGTTCAACGCTGAGACAAACCCGAGTGCTTTACAGGAAAATCGCGCTTGACGCGGCATTTTTTTAGAACTAATATCCATATATTCAAAATTCTTTCCGATGAGTCCCTGCTACTATGAATATGGAAAAAGTCACATTCAACAAAGAGATCAATTGCGACCGTGAATCAGAGATCCTGAAGGTCCTGGGTCATCCGGTCCGCCTGAAAATTGTTGCCGGACTGCTCTCTCAATCGTGCAACGTAAAAAAGATATGGGAATGTCTCGGCCTCCCTCAGGCGACCGTCTCTCAGCACCTTGCCCTGCTGAAAAATAAGGATATCATCTCGGGTCGGCGCGAGGGGGTTGAAGTCTTTTATCAGGTTACCTGTCCCGAAGCGGTGCGCATTGTCAGCGCGCTGTTCGAGCCGGGCAACTGCGGCGATCCTCTCGCCTGATTTCACACCTCACAGACAAAGCAAGGCCGCCCGTTCGAGCGGCCTTTTGCATAAACGGCGATCTTTTTCGAATCGCTTAATTTTTTCCTGAACGGATCGCCGCGACGGTCCGACCACGGATCCCCCAGTTTTCGGCGGGAATCTCCTCGATGACCACATGGGTTGCCTCGGGATTTTTCCCCATGACTTCCTTGATCGTCGCGGTAAAGCGTTCGATCAGCTCTTCCTTCTGTTCAGCAGTAACCCCTTCAACTGTCTGCACTGTAATCACCGGCATCTGGCCACTCTCCTTTCGTCCTGTACCCTCTAAAAAACGCGCAATACATCGGACGCAACAGTATAGCCGTCCCATTCAAAGAAGCAAAGCAAAACCGTGCCAGCAGGCGTGCCCAATCAGCCCGGTTTGCGCGCGAGAAGATAGATCACCTGATAGGTCGCAGGGATCTGTCCGTCTTGACCATACTCCTGTTCATAACACCGATACATCCGCTGCATGACCCGCCGTGAGGCCAATCCTGGTGGGCGGTGGGCACTGGCGTTCTGTGCACCAATCTTTTTGAGATTGCGCAACAGGGTCGGAACATCGGGGTGCCATTCCGTTTCATTTTCAGAAAACAGCTGTTCGATCGTCAACGTACCGGCGATGCCACAACGCAGATCGTCCTGTGCCGGAAATGACTGTCCGTGGGATAATCCGCGATCGAGAGCCTGCCGGTGAGAGTTGCGCAGTTCAAACAGGGTGCGGTCTCCGAACAGGGCAAGCGCAACCTGACCTCCTGGACGCAGCACTCGCTCGATTTCAGCGAAGGCGCCATTAAGATCCTCGACCCATTGATAGACAGACGTGGAAATCAAAAAATCGAAACAGTCATCCACAAAAGGGAGTGCGCCGGCATCCGCATCACAGATCATCGCTTGCGGAAAGAGTTTTTGGCAGTGCAGGCTCATGCCGTGTGCGACATCGGACAGCACCAGGTGTGCCTGAGGAAAGGTTTGACCGAAAGCACGGCTGAGCATCCCGGTTCCGCACCCGACCTCCAGCCCCAGACCCGACGGCGGCTGAGATTGTTGTGCCATCAACTCGACAAGGCGGTTGACGACGGTTTTCTGCACCCGCGCGTACCGATCATATTCTGCCGCGTGACTGGAAAAATGCTGCCTCACCATGCGGCGGTCCAGATGTTCAGTATCAATATCACCGTTCATGCAAAAACTCCCGCCAGAGCTTCTCACAAAGATCGGGACGGCTGAAGAACGGAGCATGGCCGATCCCCTCAAGCATCGACACGCTCGCCGCGTCGAGCCGGGCCGCCAGATATGCTCCGGCGCCGCTGGGAATGATCGCATCGGAAACGCCATGCTGGACCATGACCGAGCACGGCAGAGCCTGCAACTGCCCGCGTAGATCCGTGCGCGACAGGAGTCCCAGCGTAGCGATGCTGTCTTCCGAGGCCGGAACCTTCGCAGCGCGCACCGCGAAATCGAGAATCTGACGGCGGCGGGCAGGAGCGATTTCACCGGGGGCAAACTGAAGATCGAAAAAATCCTCGAGGGTGGTCATATACCGGCTGCGGAGTTGGCGTTCCATGGTCCTCACCTGTCCCTGCGGCAGGCCGTGCTTCCAATCCCCGCCCTGATTGAAGCAGGGTGTTGTCGAAATCAGCATCAGCTGTCGACAGTCCACCCTGCCCTCAAGCACCATCTGGAGCGCCACCTGGCCTCCTAGAGACCAGCCGAGCAGAGAGGGGTTATTGATGTCGAGGATCTCAAGCCACTCGCCGATGCTTGCCGAAAGTGATGATAACGCATACAGATCGAGGGAAGCTGATCCGCCATGGCCTGGAAGGTCAGGACAGAGCACCCGAAATTCGTCGCCCAAACGCTCTGCCATCTCAGTAAAAACCGCCCCCGACATCGACCAACCGTGCAGCATCACCAGAGGGTGACCCTGTCCGCACTCACGCCATGCGATGGTCCGACCATCGGCCAGAGTAACGGTACTATGAGAGTTCATCTTGTCTCGCACGTTCGTTGTTTCCTTCACTCACAACCCGGATAATCGTTTCGGCTGCTCGGCGCAGATCGGCGGCGGAGTGATCCGCCATCAGGGTCGCGCGCAGGCGACAGGTTCCCGCCGAGACCGTCGGCGGGCGAATTCCGCTGAGAAAAATTCCCTGTGCAAACAGCTGTTCCGACAGGCGCATGGTGATATTCGCCTCACCGATCAAAACCGGCACAATCTGTGTTGTACTGCCGCAGAGATCAAGTCCGGCCTCGGCCAGGATATGACTGAACAGCTCGCGATTCGATTCCAAGCGGGCGCGTCGTTTGGCCCCCTCGGGGCTGTCGACCAGATCGATAGCCGCCAGACTAGCCGCCAGGACTGCTGGCGGCAGGCTTGTCGAGAAGATAAAGCTGCGGGACCGATTGATCAGGGTATCGATTACCGCACGATCAGCGGCTACGTACGCACCATAACTGCCAAACCCTTTACCGAAGGTTCCCATCTGCAGATCGATATCGCCAAGACATCCCAAGGATTCTGCGCTGCCACGCCCCCGTGCGCCGAGGACTCCGCCGCCGTGGGCATCGTCAACCATCAACCAGGCATCATAACGTCTCTTCAGCGCGACCAGACTGTTCAGCGGAGCGATGTCACCATCCATACTGAACACACCGTCAACAACGATCAGCCAACGCCCTTTGCGCTGGTGCTGCTCGACGATAAGCCGTTCCTCCAGCGCCGCCATGTCGTTGTGGGGAAAGACGACAATACGCGCCCCCGACAAACGGCAGCCGTCGATAATCGAGGCATGGTTGAGGCTGTCTGAAAAGACAACATCATCCGGGCCCATCAGTCCTTGAATAATACCGTTATTGGCCGCGTACCCACTGTTGAACAGCAGCGCACCTTCGGTTTCCTTAAAAGCGGCCACGCGCTCTTCTAATTGATGGTGAAGGCGCATGCTGCCGGAAATCAGACGACTGGCTCCAGAACCACTGCCAAAGTCACGGGCGGCACGACTGCTCGCCTCGGCCAAAAGCGGGTGATTGGCCAGTCCGAGATAATTATTGGAACAGAGCAGCAGTTTCTCTGCGCCGTCGATGGTCACCCACGCATCCTGCGGGCCGTCGACACACCGCAGCGTCCGCAGCAGTCCCTGTTTTTTAAGCCAATCCAGTTGGTGTTGAAGCTGTGACATAACGGGGAGCCCCCTAAGTCAAATCAGAAAGAAGCCGGTACCGAACCCAGTGTCGTTGCTAGAAACGGGGTGCCCTGTAGCGCGTCGATCAACGGCTGGACATCATCACATCGATTACGGATAAAAAAAGCGCGGCCACCCTGTAGGTCACCAGCAGGTTTCATCAGATCGATGCGCTGATAGCCATAGACCGATGAGGCGACATAACCCGCGAGGTAGTCAGGATCATCAGACCAGCAGAGTTCTGCGACCACACCGCAGGTAGCGACCTTACTCGCCAACACCAGTGCTTCACAAACATGGCTGTTGTCCAGTCCAATCAATGCCAAACGCTGGCGCAAGGCAGAGAGAACCTCTTTTGACATATCCATACGACTGACCCGGACACCGCGCTGCTGATCCGGTTCATACCGCTTTCCGCTGTCTGCGTCGATCAACATGGCACCGCGCATGTTAATACGATGTCCAGCAGCGCCATCGGCCATCAGAATCAGTGCAGTAGTTGCGGCAGACTCCGCAATGCCGCATTTCATCAACAGATCCACGGCCAGGTCGCGACCCTGCCGATAATCACCAACAGAGAAAAAGGACAGATCGAGCAGACGCCCACGCACGACATCTTCGTCAGCGATCGATTCGACCGTCAAACGGACCTGATCGGCCCTCCCCCGCGTGTGCCGTAATGCGCGATGCAGCATATCGACGGCAACGTCCTCGACCGATTCGGACCCCGGCAGCAACCGTTCGGCCCCGGACAGGTGGTGCCCATTAAGGGATGCATGCATGCGAATGCTTTGAAACGGATCGGACATGGCGCAGAAGCTATCATGGCGATTTTCGCTTGTCAACTCGGCAAAAACCAAAGGTTTACAAGCAACCATGTAGCCTCTCGACGCACCAGATGGTCCATGCTATCATCCTCAAAACATGAACTAGAGACGAGGCACAGCGTGAACAGTCTACTCCTATTAAAACTCGCCAGTGGGTGCTACCTGCTCTCCGTAGCGGGATATCTCCTGAATCTTCATTTTAACGCCAAGCGTCTGCAGCAGATCTCCTTCAGCTGCGTTGTCAGCGGATTCCTGTTGCAGACGATCTGTCTGGGTTGGCGCTGGCATATCGCCGGCTTTCTACCGGTCACCAATCTGTTTTCAACACTGTTCTTTTTCAGCTGGTCATTGGCCGCTTGCTACCTCTACTTCGATATCCGTTACCGGATCGGTGCCACAGGCCTGTTCGTCATGTTCCTCAATCTGACGCTCCTGTTCTTCGCCCTGGGACGCGACTCTACCCTGCCGACTCTGATCAGCAGTCTCGACACCCCTTTTTTCAGTCTGCATATCATCTTTTCATTTTTGGGGTATGCCCTGTTTGCGATGGCCTTTTCCCTGGGCATCCTCTATCTGGTTCAGCGTGTCTTCACCGTTTCGCAGTTACCATCTCTGGCTGTACTCCGCAAGCTGAATGAAGAGTCGATCTTTCTCGGCTTTGCCCTGTTTACCCTCTGCATGATTGTCGGCGCAATCTGGGCTCACTGGGCCTGGGGGTACTATTTCTCCTGGAATATCAAAGGGATCTGGTCTTTTCTGGTCTGGCTGTTTTACGCCGGCATGTGCCATGCGAAATTCATCAAAAGATGGCAAGGGACCGGTTATGCCCTGCTCTCCATTATCGGCTTTGGTGTAGTTCTGTTTACCTATCTTGGCATTGGCCTGCTGCTCGAAAGTAATCATCCGCTGGAGTAAACCGATGCTCAAAACCACCTGGTCCCTGCTTTGTTCTCTGAAAGTAGCTATCTTTGTCGCCAGTGGCGCGACCCTGCTTTTGATGGGAGGTTCCCTGCAGGTTCCCTCGCATCCGACCCTCTTCGGTCACATGGATCAGGTCCCTTTCGGAACCTGGCTTTCAGAAACCGCCCTGCCGCATCTCTCTAAGACCTGGTGGTTCTGGGGGGCAGCGGCTCTGATGATTCTGCTCGGAGTAAACACCCTGTGCTGCTTTATCGACTGGCTGTTCAACCTCAAGGCACGCTGGAAGAAATGCGGAGAATACCTGCTCCATCTGGGTGTCATACTTATCCTGGGCGCCTACATCTGGGGGAGCATCTCCGGATGGCGAAACAGCGACACCAAGATTGCAGTCGGAGACCAGATTGTCCTTAAGGACTGGCCCGGATACGCCCTGAAACTCAACAGCTTCAAACCGATATTCGGCACCAATGGTCCTCCCATCGACATGATCAGCCATGTCACCCTGCTGCGTGATGATACCCCACTGCTCGAAGCTGACGTCGCCATCAATGCGCCCCTTCTCCGAGGCGGTCTGGTTGTCACGCCGGTGTCCTTCGGCAAAGAGCCGGTTGGTCTGATCTTTACCGATCGCACCGAAACGTCACAAACGATCGAAGGGGGAGACACACTCACCACGGACAATGGCAGCCGGATTGAGTTTTTACGCTTTATCCCCGACCTGAAACAACATCGGGACGGTAGTCTGTCCTATCGCACTGATCGTGTCGGAACACCGGCCTTTCAGATAAAGATCACCTTTGCCGACGGAAACCAGTGGCAGGGCTGGTACACCCCGACCACAGCTGTGCCCCGCCCGCTACAGATGGCAGGCTTCGTGCTCCGACCCCGTGCCGTCGCTTATCAGGATTACAGTATCTTGACGATCAACTACGATCCGGGTGCTCCTATGGCGATGGCGGGAGCGATTTTCATGACCACAGGTGTGCTGATTTCACTGTTTTCATTCTACCGAAAACGCACCCGCAATGATCGACCCAGCATCTAACTCGCTCCGACCTCATTAAAAAGATGCCACTCATTCAACGCCTTCTGTTATATTTAAGAGCATGCCAATGTCAGGAGGAGGAATCATGATTGACGAGCGTGTCTTGGTGGTCGACCATATGGATGAGCGCCGACAGCATTTAGCGCAGTTGATAGAAACCCAGGATATCGAGGTCCTTCAGGCATCGACCTGTGAAGAAGCGCTGACTCTGATCGACAGCCATCAGATCGGTATCGTTCTGAGCGAAACGGAGCTGCCGAAAAAAAGTGGTCTGTTTCTCCTCAAAGAGGCCAAGCACCGCCACCCCGACATCGAAGTCATCCTACTGACCCACAACGCGTCGTCGTTCACCCTGCTGCAGGCTCTGCGCTTTGGTGCCTACGACTTTATCGTGCGCCCCATAGATACCGGGGAGATCCTCTTCAACACCCTGGGTCGTGCCTTCACCAACCGCGATTTCCAACGACAGCGGGAAGAGCTTCTTCATGAGCTCGAGAGCAAAAATCGCAAGCTGAATCAGACCCTGCACCGCATGCAATCCCTGACCAACGCAATTGCCAGAATCGCCGCACAGGACGATATTCAGAAATCCTTTACCACCTTGCTCGAAGTGGCCATCAAAGATCTCGCCGCAACAGCGGGCTTTGTTGCACTGTATGACAAACAGGGAGAGGCACTGGGAATCAAGGTCAGTCGAGGGATCGGCAATGTCACCAGTCAGCGGTTTGGCAAGCAGCTTCCCGAAGGCTTAACCCTGACCTTGGCGCGCAGACAGGAGGCAACCCTGATCGAGGCGGACTTGCCACAGGATCTGGCCCGCCTGCTAACAGATCAGGAACAGCAGCTCTACCGCCCGCCCGGTCTGATTGCGGCACCGCTGCGGATCAAAGACCGCGTCGCTGGTTTGCTCCTGATTTCAGGCCACCAACAGGCGATTCCGTTTGCCGATCACGATCTACTCTATCTGACCCAACTCATCCAGCATGCAGAACTGCAGCTGGAAAAAGTCGGCCTGATTCGCCAATTGACCCGCGCACGGAAAAACAACGTCACCCCACTACGATCGGTTATGCCCTGACCTCATCCCCTTTACCCCCCTGCCAACGATAAGTGCGCATAGTAACACCGCTATCTGAATTTATCTCGGGGAAGAACGGCCCCGGCAAAATCCCCTCAAGTGGATGAAAACCGCCCGCCTCATCAAACAGGTCTTCAATAAACCGCGCGGGGAGATGGGGTGCGTTCAAGCAGGCGAGCACCTCTCCTCCCGGAACCAGAAGATCTGGAAGTTTTCTGATCAACTTGGACCAGTGTCGCTCCGCGGTAAAACTCTTTCCCTGCGTGGCCGGCGGATCACAGATAATCAAGTCGAAAGGTCCTAAACGTTTCAGCCGGCCAACACTGCGAAAAAACTCCACAGCTTCAAAACTGGCACGGCGCAGATCGATCCCGTTGAGCCGATGGTTCAGACGTCCCGTATTCAAGGCATTGCGGTTCATATCCAGATTGACAACATGCTTCGCCCCACCGGAGAGCGCAGCGACGGAAAACGCACAGGTATATGCAAACAGGTTGAGCACAGTTTTACCGGCCGCTCGCTTGCGTACGTACCCTCGTCCAACAGCCATGTCCGGAAAAAATCCGATATTCTGCGCATGATCAAGGCGCAGACGGTAACGCAATCCGGACTCACAGGCATCGATTTCATCCGGCAGCGTACCAAAAACAACCTGCCCCGGAGACCCTAACAGATAACGATTCTGCAGAAAAATCGCCTGCAGACCGGGCAGCTCGGCCTGTAACAAACGGTACAGATCGCTGAGCCAATCCTGGTCGCGCTGGCGATAGAGAGTCACCACGACAACCGGAGGATAACTGTCGATCACCAGATCTTCGTATCCGGCAAAGGTCTGGCCTCTGCCGTGAAAAAGACGCCGACACTCTCCCGACTGAGATCGGTTTTGAATAATCTGCTGTTGCACCACCTGCATCTGCATGGGCCACCTATCGAAAAAAAAGCCTCCGCATACGACAACGCGGAGGCTCGACTTCTTGATTCTTTGCTACGGCTAAACCAGTACAGTTAAGGCCCGCTCGATCCGATAGAGAGAACGTTCTTTACCAAGAACCTTGAGGACATCGTAGATACTGGGGCTGGCGGTTCCCCCCGTCAAAGCTACCCTCAGGGGCTGAGCCACCTTGCCGAATTTGAGCGAAAAGCGCTCCATAACCTTTGCGAATGCCGCCTCCAGGTCCGCTTCATCGAAACCTGAGCACTCTCGCAGCTGTTCACAAATACCGCTCAGCAGCGCGCGGTGCCCTTCGGTGAGAAACTTATTGTGCGCCTTCTCATCGTACGCGAGCTCATCAAAAAAATAGAAGGCGGCGCCATCGGCCATTTCAACCAGAGTCGATGCCCGCTCTCTTAAACTTTCAACAACAGCAACAAGATCCGGCCCTTCTGAGGGCACAATCCCTTTTGCCTCAAGAAACTCTGTTAACAGGGCGGCCAGACGGCTGGCATCACCTGTTTTGATATAGTGAGCGTTCAACCAGAGAAGCTTTTCCGGGTTAAAAACACCAGCGGACTTACCGACATTGTTCAGCGAGAACTTTTCGATCAGCTCGTCCATGGAAAAAATCTCTTCATCGCCATAAGACCAACCAAGGCGCACCAGATAATTGACGAGCGCTTCCGGGAGATACCCCATAGCCTGGTACGCCATGACCGAGGTGGCACCATGCCGCTTAGAGAGACGTTTTTTGTCTGCCCCGAGAATCATAGGTACGTGGGCAAACTCAGGAACCTGATAACCGAGAGCCTCATACAGCAGGATCTGTCGCGGTGTATTATTGATGTGATCATCACCACGAACAACCAGATTGATCCCCATCTCAGCATCATCGATCACCACGACCAGATTGTAAGTCGGAGTGCCGTCGCTGCGCTGCAGAATCAGATCGTCCAGCTCCTGATGACGGATGGAGATACCGCCCTTGATCCGGTCATTAAAGTGGGTGACACCTTCATCATTTGGCAGTCGAAAACGGACCACATACGGTTGCTCCGGCTGATCGGTCCGTGTGCGGCAGGTGCCATCATATTTGGGCTTGCCACCGGAGGCCAGTGCCGCCTCGCGCTTGGCGTCTAACTCCTCCTGGGTACAGTAACAGCGATACGCCTTCCCTTCAGCCAGCAGCTGTTCAATTTTTTCCTTATAAAGCTCAGAGCGATCCGACTGATAAAACGGACCTTCGTCGCAGGTCAGTCCAAGCCAATCCATCGCATCGAGGATGGCATCGACAGATTCCTGCGTCGATCGCGCCACATCGGTATCCTCAATTCGCAGCACAAAGGTTCCGGACTGTTGCTGCGCCAGCAGATAATTGAACAGAGCAGTACGCGCCCCACCTATATGGAGATAACCGGTTGGACTGGGAGCAAAGCGAACACGAAGGTCAGACATATCAAACTCCTGATCATAAAAAAAGACCACTTAGGTGGCCCTGTTTATACGTCACAGCGGATAACGAAACAAGAAATTTTCACCAATGTACACCCGAACCGTACAGGAAGAGGGTCACTGAACCGTTACGAGGAGGAGGATGAGGTTTCGTGCGCTGCAGATCGCCCGATCGGCAATATCCTACAGATGCAGACCGATCTTAATCCCAACCGCAATCAACACCACAGAGAAGACCCGTAAAAGACGATCCTGACTGATCCGATGCGCAACCCGCACCCCCAGACGAGCGAACATAAGGCTCGACGGAGCAACAATCGCGACAACCAGCAGATTGACATAGCCGACAGACCAGGGAAAGTCGACCTGCGCCTGCAGACCGTACCAGACGTAACTGACGGTCCCGGCCAGTGAAGAAACAACAATGAGAGCACTGGAGTTTCCTACGGCAAGTCGAATTGGTAAGTGCAGCAGAATCAACATCAACGGAACGGCAATCACGCCCCCCCCCACGCCAAAAAACGCTGAGAAGCTGCCACCGACAAATCCAACCACTATAAGTGACAGAGCTGAAGGGTCAGTATCCGTCTCGGGCGGTAATCGCGGATGATAAAAAAGTAATTTGAGCCCGATCACAATCTGCATGACACCGAAGCAGGTCTGCAGAAGTTCTCCGTGCAAGTTGGCGGCGAGAAACGAGCCAACCAGACCTCCGATCAGACCGCCCGTCGCCAGATGAAAGACATGTCCCCAGGCAACATTGCCAAACGACCTGTGGCCCAGGACACTGATCAGTGAGGTCGGGATAATAATTGCCAGGCTGGTGCCAAAGGCAGTGTGAACGACCAACTCGGCAGCCATATCTGCGTGAGCGAACAACCAGAGAAACAGCGGAACGAGAACGACTCCGCCGCCGATCCCAAGGAGTCCGGCCAAAAAACCGGCCAATCCGCCAAACAGCAGTAATAAGGAGATCAGACTAAGCGACAAAAAAACGCCTCCCGCAAACGACAAAGAGCCAGCCTGATACAGACTGACTCTTTGTTATTATGGAGGCCCCGACCAGATTCGAACTGGTGATAACGGTGTTGCAGACCGCTGCCTTACCACTTGGCGACGGGGCCTTGATTACTGTTTGGCGTGCGCATTGAAGTATCAAATCGACCCTTAAGTGTCAAGAACAAAAGCTAGGAACTCTTAGGTTTATCGTCAACCTGCGCGGCAGAACCCATTTTTTTAACCGGGTAGGTAACTTTCAGGTTTTCGAGCCATTCCTGATAGAGGGCATCACGCTGATTTTTTTCAAGCAGCGCACGGATGTTGGGGCGAGCGTCCTCAAACTCCATCTGCCGCGGCTCTATCCGCTGGGTGAGTTTTATTATATGGAAACCGTAGCGCGATTCTACCACATCGGAGATATCACCAACCTCCATCTTTTTCATCGCATCTTCCAACTCTTGACCAGCCTGGCCTTCATGAAAGACACCGATGTCACCCCCGACATAGCTGGTTCTGTCATCGGAATTATAGTATGCAAGATTATAAAAGTCTTCACCAGCCTTTGCACGCTTCTCAAGCCCCTGTGCTTTCTCTAACAGTTGTTTATGGGTGGCCTCATCAGCAGTCGGTTCTACCTTGATAAAAATATGACTGGCACGGTACTGCCGAGACTTGAAATACATCTGCTTATTCTCATCATAAAACGTCCTGATATCCTGATCACTGACAGCGACTTTAGCGCCAACAGCCTTTTTCTCCGCTATTTTTTCCAAGAGTGCACGTTCAATGGAATCCCGGAGCCCCTGGACGGTCTCCTCTTTTACAGCCCGTTGAAAATCCCCTTCAGCGGAGTAACGAGACTTGATTGCATCAAGCTGTTTATCGACAGCGCCAGGCTCAACCGCTAATTTTAAGCTCTTCGCGTAGTTAATCTTGTATGCTCGGACAATCAGGTCATCAAGAGCCTTTGCCGTCACCTCCTGTTTTTTCTCATCAGTGACCGTGCCATGATAACTGACATTAAAAGGCATAATTTTTTCAGTCTGGCGGGTCAGTTCGAAACTGGTGATCGGCACTTCTCCAACCAGTGCAATGACCTCTGCAAAACCCGTAGCAGGCAAACTCAGAGCTAAACTAATAACACACACAAGGTACAACAAAGAGATTCTCATCAGCTACACTCCTTGGCGACATCAGACGCCCGTGGACAAGGGCGCGGACGGTCTGCTGAATAAACGGCAACGGTCAGACTAAATGAAAAAAAGGAGGTAACTTTATTACAAGTTACCTCCTTTAAACATGGCGGGGCTGACGGGACTCGAACCCGCGACCTCCGGCGTGACAGGCCGGCGTTGTAACCGACTCTACTACAGCCCCAATGAAATTAAATGGTGGGCGAAGAGGGGCTCGAACCCCCGACATCCTGCTTGTAAGGCAGGCGCTCTCCCAGCTGAGCTATTCGCCCTTGTTAATATGGCGGGGCTGACGGGACTCGAACCCGCGACCTCCGGCGTGACAGGCCGGCGTTGTAACCGACTCTACTACAGCCCCGCAGAAGAAAAAAAGAAGTAAATCGCTGCCCACAATTTTGGCACTTACGGCAGAGAATCTGCTTCTTTAATTCTTTTTAAAAATCTATACGTTTTAGTTGACGGAGTCCTTCAGAGCCTTACCAGCTTTGAATTTTGGGACCTTCGCTGCAGGGATCTGAATTTTTTCACCAGTCTGAGGGTTCTGACCTGTACGCGCAGCACGATCACCAACACTGAATGTGCCAAATCCAACCAAGGCAACCTTCTCACCAGCTTTAAGAGCTTCAGTGACGGCCTCAGCAAACGCTTTCAGCGCCCCCTCGGCGTCTGTCTTGCTCAGTCCTGCTTTTTCCGCCATTGCATTGACCAAATCTGCCTTAGTCACAGCACACCTCCTGAAAGTGATTAAAGTTAAGTAAATGCCTCAAAAGCGCGATAGATATATCAGGTTTAAAAAAAAACTGTCAAGTGAATTTTCCCATTCTATGGACCTTTGATGCATTTTTTTCATCACGGGTCGCAACCGTGGATCGTCAGTCGGTCTCCACCAGTGCCTGCGCCAAAACCTGATCGACATCTCTGACACACACCAATGACAGAGACTCCTTTAACGCCCGCGGAAGATCAACCAGATTTTTCTCATTTTCCTGTGGCAGAAGGACCTTTAAAATCCCCCCACGACGGGCCGCTAACAGCTTCTCCTTCAGCCCTCCGATCGCCAGCACCCGTCCACGTAGGGTCACCTCCCCGGTCATCGCAAGATCACGCCGCACGGGACGATGCGTCAAAGCCGACACAAGCGCCGTCGCCATGGTGATTCCCGCGGAGGGTCCGTCCTTGGGAACGGCCCCTGCCGGCACATGAATATGGATGTCGAGACTGGCATAAAAATTCTCCGCGAGTCCCAACGGCTGCCATCGCGAACGGACATAACTCAACGCCGCGCTGGCCGATTCCTGCATCACATCACCAAGCTGCCCGGTGACCATCAACTTACCGCTGCCAGGCAAAACGGTCGCTTCTACATTCAGCAGCTCACCGCCTGTCTCCGTCCATGCCAACCCGGTCACGACCCCGACCTGATCGGCCTCCTCCCGGACACCGAACTCATAAACCGGCACCCCGAGATATTTACGGACCTGGTTCGCACCAACGACAAAGCGGCCCTGCCCCCCCTTCTGCATCTTCTTGACTGCAATCTTGCGAAACACTTTGGCGATATGTCGATCCAGACTCCGCACCCCGGCTTCGCGGGTATAACGACGCACGATGTCGTAGAGTGCACGATCCGAGATAGTCACTGACTTTTGAGAAAACCCGTGCGCAGCGGATTGTTTCGGCAGCAGGTACTGTTTTGCGATATGCAACTTTTCCTCTTCGGAATACCCCTCGATTCGCAGGACCTCGAGACGATCATGCAGCGCCGGTGGGATCTGATGGAGGTTATTGGCAGTCGCAATAAAAATCACTTGCGAAAGATCGTAATCAACATCCAGGAAATGGTCAGCGAAACTGTTGTTCTGCTCCGGATCGAGGACTTCAAGTAAAGCAGAGGAAGGATCCCCGCGAAAATCCATGCTCATTTTGTCGATTTCATCCAACATGAACACAGGATTCCGTACCCCTGCCTTTTTGAGGCTCTGGATAATCTTCCCCGGCATTGCACCAACATAGGTTCGCCGGTGACCACGAATTTCCGCTTCATCGCGCACCCCGCCAAGAGAAATCCGCACAAATTTACGCCCGAGAGCTTTGGCAACCGACTGCCCCAGAGAGGTCTTACCGACCCCAGGCGGTCCGGCGAGACAGAGAATCGGCCCCTTGTCTTTTTTTACCAACGCGCGCACGGCGAGGTACTCCAAAACCCTTTCTTTGACCTTTTCCAGACCGTAATGATCTGCATTCAGAATCTTCTCTGCCTTGCCAAGGTCGTGATTGTCCTTTGTCCCCTTACGCCAGGGCAAGGCCAGCAACCACTCGATGTAGTTCCGTACCACCGACGCTTCAGCGGACATCGGCGACATCATCTTCAGCTTGCGGAGTTCTGCCAAAGCCTTATCCGTGGCCTCTTTAGACATTTTTTTCTGGGTGATCTGTTCGCTAAACTCCTGCAACTCCTGCTTGAACTCATCTTTTTCACCCAACTCCTTTTGGATCGCACGCATCTGTTCATTCAGATAATACTCGCGCTGACTGCGCTCCATCTGGGTTTTGACCCGACTGCGGATCTTTGTTTCGATCTGCAGAATTTCAATTTCTTGCCCGAGAAGACTAAATAACTGCTCCAGTCGGAGGAAGGTATTGGTCTGTTCCAGAATCTCCTGTTTTTCGGCAATCGGAACCTGGAGATGCCCGGCGATCGTATCCGCAAGCCGTGATGGATCGGCAATCCCTGCGGTTGACACGCCGACCTCTGAAGGAATTTTCTTGCTCAATCCGACATAGGACTCAAACGCATCATGAACGGTACGCACCAGGGCTTCGATCTCCGTCGACTCGCCATCCGATTCCTGCAGGGCAACGACATCGACATTAACCTGATTTTCCTGGGGATAAAACGCCTCAATACGAGCACGCGTCTTCCCTTCGACCAGGACCTTGACGGTCCCATCAGGAAGCTTAAGCATCTGCACAACATGACCGATGGTCCCGACCGGGTAGATATCACCAAGGGCGGGGTTATCGGTTTTGGGATCACGTTGTGTTGCGAGAAAAATACGGCCATTATTCTTTGTTGCCTGTTCAAGCGCACTGATCGATTGGGGCCGTCCAACAAATAATGGGACAACCATGTGGGGGAAAATAACGATATCACGCAGCGGCAGCAAGGGACAACGTGTCCCGATCGGGGCTTCATTCTGAGAAGGGATTTCGGCACTCATATCGGCATCCTGATGAAAAAAAGCGCGGTGCCATCAAATGAGACAGTTCCGCGCTTTTGAAAGTAAAAGGAAGGTCGATTCAACGAAGGTCGTAATCAGGCGCTCTCTGCAACATCATACAACACGATCGGCTTGCTTTTTGAGCTGATAGCCTCTTCGTTCAAAACAACCTCTTTAACATTCTCCTGAGAAGGGATTTCGAACATCACATCGAGCATGGCATGCTCCAGTATAGAACGCAAGCCCCGGGCTCCGGTTCGCCGTTGCAGCGCTTCTTTAGCGATCGCAACGAGAGCACCGTCGGTAAACCTCAGGTTGACATCTTCCATCTGGAACAGCCGCTGATATTGCTTAACCAGAGCATTTTTGGGCTCGCGCAGGATCTGAATCAAAGCCTCTTCATCTAGCTCATTGAGGGTTGCAAGAACCGGCAGACGCCCGACGAACTCAGGAATCAGGCCGTATTTAAGCAGATCTGCGGGCTGGGTCTGTGCCAGAACAACGCCCAGCGCCTCCTCCTTGCGTGATCGCACTTCTGCACCGAATCCCATATTTTTCGCACCGATCCGATTTCCGATCACCTTCTCAAGTCCTGAGAAAGCACCACCGCAAATAAAAAGAATGTTGGTGGTATCCACTTTAAGGAATTCCTGCTGGGGATGCTTACGGCCACCCTTTGGGGGAACACTGGCGGTCGTACCTTCTATGATCTTCAGAAGTGCCTGCTGTACCCCTTCGCCCGACACATCACGAGTAATGGACGGCGACTCCGATTTACGGGCTATCTTATCAACCTCATCGATATAGATGATGCCGCGTTGGGCCCGCTCAAGGTCATAGTCTGCAGACTGCAGCAGACTGAGGATGATGTTCTCCACATCTTCACCAACGTAGCCCGCCTCGGTCAGGTTGGTGGCATCGGCAATAGCAAACGGTACATCCAGTACCTTAGCGAGGGTCTGCGCCAGGAGGGTCTTACCGCTGCCGGTTGGGCCCAGCAGGAGGATATTGCTCTTCTGGATTTCTATATCTTCATTCTTTTCGGCGAAGTCGACCCGTTTATAATGATTGTACACCGCGACCGACAGCACCTTTTTGGCCTGCTCCTGTCCGACGACATAATCATCAAGGATCTCTTTGATCTCAGCCGGTTTGGGGAGGTTTTCTTTGTCCTCGCCACCGGTCTTTTCAAGACGGGACTCTTCATCGATGATGTCATTGCACAGATCAATGCACTCATCACAAATATAAACGGTCGGCCCGGCAATCAGTTTTTTGACTTCGTCCTGCAACTTTCCGCAGAAGGAACAGGTCAACTGATTGGGCTGGTCATCCCTGGAACTCACCTTAAGACATCTCCCTGCTGGTCACGTCAACTCTTCCGTTCTACAATCGAATCTATAATACCATACTCGCACGCTACTTCGCTATTCATGAAGAAGTCACGCTCAGTATCAGCCTCAATCCGGGACAGTTCCTGACCGGTATGCTCAGCAAGAATACCATTCAAGGTCGAACGCATCCGTAAAATCTCCTGAGCATGGATACTAATATCGGTAGCTTGACCCTGAAAACCGCCCAGCGGTTGATGGATCATGATCCGGGAGTGAGGCAACGCGAATCTCTTTTTCGGCTCACCGGCCGCCAGCAAGACAGCCCCCATGCTCGCAGCCTGACCCACACAAATGGTCGAAACTGGTGCCTTGAGGTAGCGCATCGTGTCATAAATCGCCATACCGGCGGTGACGACCCCTCCGGGTGAATTGATGTAGAGATGGATATCGCGATCAGGATCTTCCGATTCCAGAAACAGTAGCTGAGCAATGATGAGGTTGGCCATATGATCCTCAATAGCTCCCCCCAAGAAAATAATCCGATCCTTCAGCAGCCTGGAATAGATATCATAGGCTCGCTCACCACGACCGGTATCCTCTACGACCATTGGAATCAGACTCATAGATCAGGACTCCTTCTCTTCGGCATCGTCCGCCTTCGGCTCAACCTCGGAGACCTCAGCCTTGGCGATCAAAAAAGCCAGAATCTTATCGTGCTGGACCTGATACTCAAGCCCCTCGCGCATTTCCGGTTTTTTGAAATAGTCCTGCACAGTATTAAGCGGTGCATTCGACTCCGCAGCGATCTCTTCGATTTTCTTATCGATATCACCGTCTGCAACCTCAATTTTTTCCAGCTCGCCGATCGATTCAAGGATCAGCTCACCCTTCACTTGCTGCTCAGCCATAGGGCGGTAGCTCTGGGCGAAAACCTCATCGTTCATCCCCAGCATCTCCAGAGTCATACCCTGGGCCTGAAGCCGACCGGAAAAGGATTGCTTAAGGTTTTTAAGTTGATTTTCGATCATCCCCTCGGGAACATCCATCGGGTTACGCTCAACCAGAGCGTTCATCAACTGCTCCTGGACCTGATTATCGATACGTGCACTCTCCTGTTTGAGAATGTCCGCACCGACCCGTTCTTTCAGTTCCACCAGCGTTTCTGCATCAAATTCTTTCGCGAAGTCATCGTTCAGCTTCGGCTGAACCTTCTCCTTGATCTCCTTGATCAGCACTTTAAAAACAACCGGCTTGCCTGCCAGCTCTTTAGCGCCATAGTTTTCAGGAAAGGTCAGTTCGATATCTTTCTCATCTTCACGCTTCAGACCGACAACCTGTTCTTCGAAACCGGGGATAAAACTTCCGGAACCGAGCTCAAGCTGATAATCGGTTGCAGCACCGTTTTCAAAGGGAGCCCCTTCGAGATATCCGGTGAAATCGAGAATTACGGTATCCCCTTCGCGGGCTTTTTTACGGCTGGTGACCTCAAGCTGGGCACGCGATTCCGCCATCTCTTCGAGACGTTTTTCAACACTGGCCGCTTCAAGTTGATACGCTTCACGTTCGAGCGCGATACCGGTATAATCCTTAGCAACAACCTGCGGCTTCACCTCGACCTCAACCTGATAGGTAAAGGCCTCTCCGCCTGTCAGAGCTCCGCTGTCAACAACCTGAGGCTGAGACACCGCATCGATTTTCTCATCCATCAGCGCCTTGTACAGAGTTTCATTGATCAGCGCCCCAGTCACATCATGTTGCATGCGTGGTTCGAAGTGGCGCTCTAACAGAGCCCGAGGAATCTTCCCCTTGCGGAAGCCTTTCAGACTGGCGGTTTTGGCAATTTTTTTGTAGGCATCTTCGATCATCTCCGAAACCTTGTCCGCAGCAATCTCGATCACCAGCTTTTTTCTGATCTGGCTCAGCTCCTCAACGGAAACATTCATGAACTCTTTCCTTCCTGATCTTTAAATAATAGTTCGGGCAACAGTACGCTGCCCGGAGAGAAAATGGTGCGAGAGGGGGGACTCGAACCCCCACGCCACGGGACACTAGATCCTAAATCTAGCGCGTCTACCAATTCCGCCACTCTCGCAAAACATGCACCGGGCTCCACTTCGTCACAAACTCAAAATGGACAGCTCCGATAAAACCAACAAAGCCCATCTCTCATACTCTCCAATCCACCTAATGTGACTGGTAACCGAGTGCGAAAGATGAGCGTCGTTTGAAACTTGGGGTGAGTGACGGGGCTTGAACCCGCGACATCTGGAGCCACAATCCAGTGCTCTACCAACTGAGCTACACCCACCAAAAAAGTTTGGCCATGGTACGGAAACAGACCAGGCTTGTCAACATTAAATAAACAACACATATGACGGAGAAAAATGGCACGCCAGGGAGGACTCGAACCCCCGACCCACGGCTTAGAAGGCCGTTGCTCTATCCAGCTGAGCTACTGGCGCTCACCTCCGAAATACAGGGTGCAGTATCTATCATGAGACAGCCATATTTGCAAACATAATTCGTGCTCATTTTCGTGTCCTGCCCAGACGGCAAAAACAGCTGTAATCACAATAAAATCAACGCAGAGTGAAGGACACCGGAACGTGAACCGTCTGCGGCACAGCAACTCCCGAGGACAGTGCGGGAACAAATTTCCAGAAACGCACGGCCCTGACCGCGGAGCGATCGAGAGGTCGATAGCCGGACGATCTACTGACCGACAGATCGTCCACCTCACCATCGGGGCCGACATCGACCCGCAACAAAACCCGGCCCTCCCAACGGTTCCGCCGAGCAATATCCGGATACGGCGGAGGTGGATTGATATCATAACGCGGAGTTGCGCTCTGCGTAAGCATCAAGGCAACCTGCTTTGCCTCATCGGCACCCTGCCCTGCTGTCTCACTGCCACCACGGTTCCCGACAGCTGAATTCTCCGAAAGCGCCTCCGTCACAGTCTCATCTGCGGAAACCGGTTCCGACAAAGCGCCACCATCTACCAGGGGAGCTGAAACTGGAGGGATTGTCGGCGACTGTTCTGCGGACACTGCGGTTTCAGCTGGCTGTTTTACAGTGTCATGAGTGTTCTTTGGCTGATCGTCGTGCACAGCATGAGCATTAACCGTAGGGCGCGCATCCTTTATTTTTTCAGCCTCCAGATCTCGTGCTGAAATAACTCTCTCGGCTGCGATCTCCATACCTGCCAACAAACCAACCTCAAAAAAATCTTCCGATGTATGACGGGCCATTCCCCCGGACTGATCAACAGAAAACAGCCATAGCAGCATAACAGCAACTACATGTATAAAAACTGAAAAGAAAAATGGGGATATTTTTTTCAAACGACTGTCCACAGCAACCCAAATGCGGCCTTAAAGCTCTTTAGTTCCAGACATTTTCCTTGTTTACAGTACCAAGCTCATGTAACTTCTGGCTAATCTTATCAGCTAAGGGGGGAGGGAGCCTACAGTCTCAACCAGGAGTATTATGACCATGCCTATTTTCACTCTTCAGGTCATCCGAACTACCGTTCTTTTTCTGATACTAGTCGCCTTTTTCCTTCCCGTACAAACGGTTTCCGCAGCCGACATCACGACCGACGAAGTCGTAACACTGCCCGAGGTCATCGTCTCCGGCGTACAGCCCCCTGCAAAAACCGGAGAAAAGTCCATCGACCGCCCCCTGATCGACAGTCTCCCGCAGCGCAACGGCAATGCAACCGACCTACTCACCATTCTGCCCGGACTTCAGTTCTCAGAAGAATTTAACAGCTCTTTTTCCGGTGGAGAGATCGCGCCAGCGGCTATCTCTATCTCAGGCGGCAGAACCTACGAAAACAATTTCGCCATAGACGGGCTGAGCAACAACAACCTTACCGATCCTATAGCAGACAACCCTGCCCTGACAAACGATATCCCGGCGCACCCTCAATCGATCTTCTTAAACAGCGCCCTGATTGAAGAGATAACTGTCTACGACCACAACGTCCCTGCCCGTTTCGGCGGATTCACCGGAGGGATGGTCGAAACGACCACCAAAGATCCGGCGCTGGTTTTCGGGGGTCGCCTTTTCTACCGTCGTACGAGCGACAGCCTGACCAAATTTCACATTGCCGAAGAAGACAAGGACGATTTTTATAACTCCGATTCCGATTACAGACAACCTGAGTTCACCAAACAGGAAACCGGTATCGAACTGAACATCCCCATCGGCCTGAAAAGCGGAATCCTTGCGGCATACTCAACCAATCACTCCAAAATCCCTCTCTTTAATCTGGGAGTCATCCAGAATCAGGAGCGTGAAACGGAGAATTTTTTCCTCAAATATCTCTACCAGCCATCTGCGACCCAAAAGCTGACCCTAACGGCCCTCTATGCACCGTACACAGAAACTCTCTTTCTGAAGAACACTGCCAACAGTAGATTCACCATAGAAAGCGACAACCTCACCCTGAACGGTCACTATGCGGTAAAAGGCGAGCTGGGCACCCTCGGATTGAACGCGGGGCTGCAAAGCAGTAAAAGTTCGCGACAGGCTCCGAACCATCTCAAAACGTGGCTTTCGAATATTGACGATGTCCCGACATCAACAGACTGGGGTCTCAACGTTGACAGCGATTCCAGCAAAGAAGGCGGGCTCGGTGACCTTTATCGCAATCAGCAGATCACCACCCTGTCAACAGACTGGCAAAGCCCCACAATAAAAAGCGGTGCAACACAACAGCACTTCAATCTGGGCCTGCAACTGGAGCGGATCGACGCCGAGCTGGAGAGAAAAGAAACAACCTTCACCTATTCAAAAGCGAAAGAGATCTCCGATGGCCCCCCCTGCATCGACACCGCCACCTGTATCGACGGGGAGCAGTATCTCAGCAAAAGGCTGGCGTATCCGGCCGGCAGCGCCGATGAAAGCTTCACCCAATATGCCCTGTATGCCGAGGACAGCATCAGCCACGATCGCCTGACGCTGAAACCGGGAGTTCGGATCTCCCGCGACACCCTGATGAAAAACACCGACACGGCTCCACGTCTAAACATGAGTTATGTCATTTCAAAAACAGCTGAGACCACTCTGATCGGTGGCTGGAACCGCTACTACGGCCGGAACCTCATGACATACAAACTCAGAGAAGCGCTCGCCCCCTGGGTTTTCGACTCACGCAGTGCCGCAGATGAGCCATTTTCCGATCTCCCTGCGACACTGGCCCCACCGACAACCCGATTCTCATCGCTAAAAACGCCCTACTCCAACGAGACTACGTTCGGGATCGTCCAAAAGATCTTCTCTGCAGACCTCGAACTGACCTACATCAAGAGAAAAAACAGGGACCAACTTGCCAAAGAGCGGGTCACCACCGATGACGGCTACTACTTTACCCTCAATAACAACGGCCAGGGTTCCTACGAAAGTTATCGCCTGGCCTGGGCAAAGCAGTGGAAAACACAGTACCTCGGCATCAATGCGAGCTACGAAAAGACCCTGGACAGCAACGAAGACTATGATGACAGGTTGGAAGAAGACGATCTGACGGAACAGGTCTGGTACAAGGGAGAAAAACTCTATCCCGAAGACCTGCCGCGCGAAGATTTCAATAGGCCCTGGACAATCAATCTGGTTTACACAAAAAAAGTGAATGACTATCTACAGGTCACAAATGTCACACGCTATCAGAGCCACTATAAAAGCCTCGAAGACTCTGGCGAAGATCATCCCGAACATGACATTCCGATCTACGAAGAAGTCTCCAAGCCGAGCAACCTGACGTTTGACTGGAGCGTTTCGCAATCCATTCCGCTGGTCAACGGCCACCTGGTCGTCCTGAACCTCGACGTTTTCAACGTATTCAATCGGAAAAACACGGTGGGATCGACCGATGACGCCTACGGACTGGGGCGCCAGATCTGGCTGGGGATGGAATATCTTTTCTAAGAACGGTCACCGTGGATCTAAAGAAATCACTCCATCCAAACGCTCCTGCTGCTGACCCTGATAAAAATGCAACGTATAGCGCCGTCCCGTTTCAAGAGCGGGAAGCTCAATCCTCAGAGACTCTGCATCCGTATACTCAACCCCGAGTTCCTGCGGTTTGTCCGTCACCATCAGTCCGAAATTACGGGTAAACACCAACAGCTTTTCATCTAGCGATTCAATTCCACGGACAGACAGTCTCAGCGGCACAACGCCTAGAGCTTCAGGTTTTTGAGGATTTGAAATATCGACAACCGCAATCCCGACCCGGGGAATCCTGGTGTAAGCACGGTTCCCATCGACATAAATTCCGTTCGGCATTCCCGGAAGAGACAAGGAATTGACAATTTCAGGCTGATAGGGATTCCGCACATCAACGACTTTGAGACCTCCCTGACCTGTCACCATGTAGAGATAACCAGTGGCAACATCCAACCCCAGAATGGGAGAAAGTCCACTCTGCGGCCACGGCATCTCCACCAGATTCACCAGAGGAGTATCTGGCAGATTTAAATCGTAAATCAAAACACCATCGTATCGGGTGGCTACATATAAAAACCCGTTTTCGACCACACAACTGCGGTCCTTTTCAGGCGATGGCAATGTCTTAACCAGACGCGGCCGGCCAGGTTCCGAAATATCGACCAGATGAATCCCTTCTTTTTGGGCAGAAACAACCAGAAGTTTTTTGAATATCGCCATATACTTAGAAAAGCCCGGCAACTTCAAACGTGCGGTTTCCACGGGAGCACCATCCGCCTGCATCGCAAATTCAACAACGCCCTCATTTCCCATTGCCGTAAAAATGCGGGCACCCGTCGCTTCAAACGACAACACTGCAGAATCGGTCTCTGCAAAGGTCACATTTCGCGGGGAGTACGTCTGCTGGTCGAATTCTCCCGAGAAAAACCCACCAGAAAGGCGCGACAGATAAAATGAGTGGTCTTTTCTAAAAAAAGCGATCTGTTTTCCCCATTTCGACCAAGCAACCGAGCTGGCACTATTATCAAGACGGCTCAGGTCTACGATCTTGACCCCCTCAGCACCACAGACAAGAAACGCCCAGTTTCCATCGATGCAAATCGATCGGACCGGGCCATCAGGTTTCACGGAACCCAAAACCTCCAATTCACCATTTTCGGTCATTTTAGCTTTTACAAGCCCGGAATTCGCTAATGCCAAATAAACCAGATTTCCATCCAGGATGATATCGAGAAGATCTCCTCCTAGCGGATTGCGGCTTGTTAAAATTGGGGGCAGGAGCCCCCTCTCCCGATAAACGTTCAACTCTCCATGTTTATCGTTAACAAAAAGAAAAGAATGAACACGCTTAATCAATTTAACCGATGCACTTATCGGCATCGAATAAATTTCTTCTGGCATACCCTCTGAATCAAGGCGATATCCTCGAAACTTCCCCCGATATCCAACATAAAGACGGTCTTCTGCAACATCAAGTGAGTATGCGCTACCAGAGCCAAGGGTCAAAATCGGTTCTAAAATAAAATCAGCCCAAGGAGCTGGCGATATCTCAGTCTTCGCTTGTTGTTCAAAGCTCTCAGCCGCCATCGATATATCAAACACCATCAGACCATTTTTTCCTGCAGCAACATATGCCAGGTCACCGACGACACGGATCGCATGTGGTTGAGAAAATGTCTTTAATTCGATATTGAATTGTGGTTTTGTTGGATTTTTAACAGACTTGATCGAGACACCATCCTGCGTCAGGAGAAAAAGCAGTTTATCGTGGAGATAGACGTCATGAACACGGGCACCGATGTAATACCGTGATATGACAGCGGGCAACTCCGGATCAGACATACTGAGAAGTTGCAACCCCTGAGTCGCGTTGGCAACATAAGCGACACCGTCACCCATGACGATTCTGTAAGCATTTCCTCCAAGAGGAACCGTACCGACAACAGCATGCCTATTGGACAGGTCCTCGGACAGCAGGACACGCATATCACGATTAAAA
>PKUC01000027.1 GCA_002868865.1 Desulfuromonas sp.
AAGCCAGTGCATGCTGGAAATAACGGACCTGAAAGAGCAGGTCACAAACTTACTGGGAGGTAAGAAATGAAAAAGGTAACATTCATCTTTATGTTGGTTGCAGTTGCAATGTTCTGGGGCACCAGTGCATTTGCTGTTTCCGGACAATGTTCGGGCTGCCACTCCATGCACAACACTGATGGCGACGGTAACGATCTCGCAGGTGGTCCGAACGAGACTCTGCTGCTGAGTGACTGCGTCACCTGTCACACTGACGGCACCGCCGGTGCCCCGATCGTTAACAGCACGACCGCTCCTGGTACTGTTGGCCCTGGTGGTAACTTCTACTGGGTCGGTACTGATGAGACCACCGGTCACAACGTCGCTGGTGTCGATGTTCAGGATACCGCTCTGCTTAATACTCCTCCGGGAGGTGGCGCTCTGGGTGGCCAGCTGACCTGTGCTGGTGTAACCGGTTGTCACGGTGACCGTACTGACGCTGTTAGCGATATGTCTGCGATCAGTGGTGCGCACCACGGTAACGTTCTGCTTGGCACCGCTAATCAGCCTACTGGTGGCGCTGCTGCTGGCGACAGTTATCGTTTCCTCGAAGGTATCAAGGGTATTGAGGACGACGATTACCAGACTGAGACCGCAGTCGACTACAACAAGTACTATGGTGTTGACGGTACAGCTGATGCTCAGACCATCAGTGCCCTCTGTGCCTCCTGTCACTCTAACTTCCACGGGACTGCAAATACCCAGTCTGCTGGCGCCTGGGTTCGTCACCCGACCGACTTCGATATGTCCGGCCTCGGCGGTGACTTCGCTGCCTACTCGGCTTACAGAACCGATATCCCGGTTGCAAGTTCCGACATGACAAGTGCGACCATCGCTGACCCGCAGACCGCTGGTAATGCAATCGTCAACTGCCTGTCCTGCCACTATGCACATGGTTCCGGTCAGTCTGACATGCTGCGCTTCGACTACACCACCATGCTCGCCGGTGGTGGCGCCAGCACCGATGGTTGCTTCGCCTGCCACAGCACCAAAGATCAGTAAGGTTTAATGCTGAAACGGTGAATCGACAAGCCCCCCCACCTTGGTGGGGGGGCTTTGTTGCTTCGACGAATTTAGTTTGGACGGTTGACCGACTCCAGTTGAAATTGTAGAGTTAACAGATGCTTGCAGCTTTCGTTCAACGGTATAAGCTGCCCGGGATTCACTCCCCTTATTCGCGTCAAGCAGGCAACAGAATAGAGAGCAAGAGATGGCCGCAATGAACAATGCTCGACAACTCATCCTGTCTTTTGGCCTTGCGCTACTGCTGCTCGGCGTGCTGTCGCGCCCGGCCATGGCGGGTGCCTACGCTGATTCGGCGCATGGCACCAAGGTGACCCGGGCGGTGACTGCCGCCGCCGGTTACCCGGTCGGCAGCTGCGCGCACTGTCATGAACAGCATGCCAGCGTCGACGGTGCCGAACACACCCCCAACAACAATCTGATGTTCACTGATCTGACCGGCGACGCGTTCTGTAATTCCTGCCATAACGGTTCGGAGACGGTCAAGGATATCGCCACCAACTGGAACAACGGCGACTTCGGTCACGGCGTCCGCGGCGCCGGGATGGTCTGCGCCGACTGTCATGATCCGCACTTCTCCAATCCGGTGCACAGTGCGGCGGCACATCAGAACTGGGTCCAACCGCCGGGCGGTGGAACCTACGGTAGTATCGTCGGTACTGTCGGAGTAGAACCTTCCTGGCCGGTGGTGGGGGACCCGGCACCAGATTCAGCGATTCCCGAGAGTGTGCTGGCGCCGACCAGCTTCACCCTGAAGGATCCGATCGAATACGAATACCAGCTCTGTTTCAAGTGTCACTCCGACCCGAACGTCAATCCCTACAACCCCATGTCGGAAAGTGACATGACCAATGGCACCGGCGACCTGACCCTGGTAGCGGCCCAGTTCAACCCCAACCAGTACTCGCACCATCCGGTGACAGGGACAGGGAACTGGCGAAACCCGAACGCCCTGGTCGGGCTGAAAGAGCCCTGGGCCTCAAATCCCAACGCGCGCATGTACTGCACCGATTGCCATGGCGATCCGGTCTCCGGCGCCGCCGGGTCACACGCCTCCAACGCCAAGTACATGCTCAAGGCTTCGGGCAGCCCGCTCAATCCCAGCGCGCCTGATTGCTATGACAACCTCTGCCTGATTTGCCACAATGATCAATACAATGGCGGCGGCAAGGCACTGTCGTCCCCCTGGTCGCACGGTTCGAACGCCGCTCACCAGTACGAGGGAGAAGGGAACGGCGAAAACAGGCTTGGATGTACCGCCTGTCATGGAGGCCCGGCTGGATTTGCCGATTTCTGGGCCTGTGGAGGACAGGATAATGGCGGCAAGATGGGAGCCATCCACGGTGAGAAGTTCAAATGGCAGGGGATCTATCCGGAGGCCCGTCGTGGCGGTGGTTGCGACACCACTGCGAATGTCACCCATAGCAATGCCGAGAAGTTCCTGGTTGGAGGGTATCTGAATGGTATCGTATTAGACGGCAGCGGTGGAACCTGCTGGGGTACGATGACCGGCACAGACGGCTGCAGTTCTATGGGGGCAGCAGGTAAGGGCTGGTAGGAATTGCTTCACCTGGTCTGAATGTCTCAGGTTGAAGAAACACTCAAGGACGCAACTTGTATCGTGATCTCTGGACGTTTCTATGGTCACGGAAGCTGGCCACCATTCTGCTGGTTTTCCTGATATTGCTCGCGACAATCGGCGCGACGGTTCCGCAACAGTCCGTTTACTCGGCTGCCGAGTTTGTCCGGTGGCAGCAGGACAATCCTCTGTTTGCCCGCCTGGCCATCAATTTCAAACTGACACGCCTGCTGGAATCGTCTCTGTTTATCGGCTGCAGCCTGATGCTGTGCCTGTCGCTGCTCTTGTGCAGCGCCCGTCGGGCGATTCTGCTTGTTAAGGGGCGTGAGGAGAAAATCACGCTCGACGAGCTGGTTATCGCGCCGCAGAATCGTGCTGACATTGAAGCCCCTTTGCGCGCTGATCAGGTATTGGAAATCATTTCTTTCCAGCTCAGGAAGAAGCGGTTCAGCTGCTCTTTTTCCGACTCGCAATCTCTTCAGGCGGTTCGGGGTCGCTGGGGTGCCCTCGGTTCGCTTCTGTTCCATTTCAGCTTCCTGGTTTTACTGGTGGGGGCAATCACCAGCACATGGGCCCGTTTGGAAGGGACCTTTATTCTGACCGAAGGGCAGAGCTTTCGCGGTTTGCCCGGAGAATATGCTTTATCGAGACGTGCCCCGTTACTTGTTCAGGATAGCCTCCCTTTCCAGTTTAACTTTGAACAGCTGAGACGTGTTGATGAACCGGAAATCAACTACCACAACCGGGTTTCATTGCAGGAAGAGAGTGGGGAGAGGCTCGACGCGCTGATTCGACCCTTTCACGCCCTGACTTATCGTGGCTATACGTTTTATCAGAGTGACCATGGTTTTTCTCCCGCTTTGGTTTTTACCAACAAACAGGGCCGCGTCCTGCTGAACGCCTTTGTTGCCATGCAGACAAAACGTCAGGGTGATGACGTCCATTATGAAGATTATTTCAAGGTGCCGGGTGTTCAGATGCATACCCAGTTGAACCTTTTTCCTGATGCGGACTTTGAGAATGGTGTACTTGTCAACCGGTCAGAGTATCCCGACAATCCGATTATTGCGGTCAAGGTCATGGTTGGCGACAATATTTTTTATGACGGTTCAGTGAGGCTCGATGAGACCATTGATGCCGGTAACTTTACCATCGAGTTTAAAGAGGTCCGTTACTGGAGCGGCTTTCGTGTTGTGAAAGATAACGGGTTGCCATTGATTTACAGCAGCTTTGTCATCGGTATTCTGGGTTATTTTCTGCGCCTCTTTTTCATCCGGGAAATGATCAACGTGAAAGTCGGTTCGAGGGCTGAGGGCTGCTTGGTGACTATCTCCGGCAGTACGGAGATGAACGAAGCACTGTTCTCCGAGAAGTTTGCGGATATCGTCAGCACCCTTCGCCAAGGAGTCGCAAAAGCATGAAAGGTTCACGTGCCGCTCATTTGGGACTGATGCTCAGTGCCGCCTCCGGCCTCATATATGAAGTGGTGGCGACGGATCAGTTGTTTTTCTACTTTTCCCGCAGCACATATTCGGTCTCTACGGTACTCGCGGTCTTCCTTTCCGGTCTGGGAGTTGGCTCGTTTCTGGTTCATAAATATCGTGACAGGATAAAGAACCCGGCATTTTGGTTCGGCTGGTCGCAGATACTTATTGCCATCTATGTCGTCGCCGTCCTTGTTCACCTGACATCGATTATCCCAAACATCGGCACGGTAGGTATTGTCGGCGCAAGTTTCGTGCTGTTGCTGGTCCCGACAGTTATGCTCGGGGCCGTCTTCCCGTTGGCAGGCAGCATGATCGGGGCCGGAAAAGACATGGCCGGCCTGGTCTACTTCATTGATCTGCTGGGCGCTGTCGCTGGAACTCTGCTCGCCGGTTTCTGGCTGATACCCGTCTACGGAAATGACTTTGCCCTCTATTTCGGCGTCCTGCTCAACCTGCTAGCTGCCCTTGTCCTGTTCAGAAAAGCTCTGGTGAGGTCCCTGTGTGTTGCCGCCTGCACTCTGATCGTTCTCCTGATGTACAAAACCGCGTTCATGGAAGCGGGTACAATAGGGGAGACCTTCACGAAATCGTCACCCTATGGTCTGGTGGAGGTGAGAGAGGGCACACTCTTTATCGACGGCAGAGACCAGTGTGCGGAGTCGTATTCAACGACCGCTTCGGAAAGAATGGTCGTCACTTTTTCTCTGGAACCGTTCGCATCGCGCGACATCGATGTCCTGAATATAGGTCTCGGGTGTGGTCTGACCCTCCAGAAAGTCGTCGATCGGGTTGATAAGAGAGTCGATGTCGTCGAAATCAATCCGGTTGTGGTCGAGGCGGAACCGTACCTGTCCGATATCCTTGACAATCAGCAGGTGAACCTGATTGTCGATAACGGCCTCAGTTATTTGCGTAACAGTCAGAAGAAATATGACTCTATCATTCTGGATATCGAAAATCCGGCCGTTATCCACTCGTCCGATCTCTATACAGTCGAAGCTTTTGAAATCATCAGGGATTCTCTGAACGAGGATGGTGTTTTCGGGCTTTGGACATACGCATGCCGGTCTGACGTTTACTATGAGTTGATTTATAACTCGTTGAAGTATCTATTCCCGTATGTCTATAAAATAACTGACAATATTTATATTGCCTCAAAAAAAGTGCTCGGCTATCAGCCATACAAGCGTAACTTTAAGACGTTTGAGGTGAACAGTATCAAGAAGAAGATTCTGTCTCGACTTTACTTTGAAGAGTGTGGTGATTGGGTCGGGCTTGACCGGGATCATATTATCATTGATGGACAATCTTCCGATTCAGGAGGGACATAACATGCCGACCGGCGATCTGGTTGTATTTTGGCTGACTTTTGCTATTTATGGGCTGGCATTTCTACTCTTTGCCTATGAATTGACCGGGCGGACTAAAGGCCCTGTCCGGGGCCTGTCCCTGCTGGTCTGGCTCGGCGTTGCGCTACACACGGTATCGCTCGGCCTGCGTTGGTCCTATTCGGGGCACATGCCGGGTAACAACCTGTTCGAACTGAACTCGGTGGGTGGCTGGTGCACGGTGTTACTGTTCCAGTTGCTGCTGCTGAAGTACCGTAACCTGCGGATGATCGGTGTGTTCGTGCTGGGGATCACCCTGGCGATGATGCTCTACGGGGTCAGTAAGCCGCATGCGTTGGGTCCACTCTCCGAAGAATACCAGAGCCCCTGGTTCTACATCCACATCATCTCGGCGTTTCTGGCTTACGGCTGCTACGTCATCGCCACCTCGGCGGCGATCCTTTATCTGTTCCGCTCCTTTTGGGAGCGGGTGTCACCGTTACAGGTGAGTTTGCCCCCAGACGCGCTGTTGGAAGATCTCAACGTCCGCTTTGTCGCCTATGGTTTTGGCGGGCACGCCATCATGCTGGCGTCCGGGTCGGTCTGGGCCAACACCGCCTGGGGCAGCTACTGGAGCTGGGATCCGGTGGAGACCTGGTCGCTGGTGACCTGGCTGATTTACGGCTTTCACCTGCACGCCAGAACCTTCCTCGGCTGGGACATCCGGCGGCTGGCGTGGATCAGCATCGGTGCGCTGATCGCTATTGTTTTTACTTTCTGGGGCGTTTCCCATCTGCCGATGGAAACGCTGGAACACTAGATTTTAAGGGACGTCTGATGATTGATATTCTGATTGTACTGAACAACTTCATCCATGATCTTTCCGCCGCTGCCTGGTTCTGTGGGACCCTGACCATGCTGTTTATCGCCGCTGAGGCGAAGCGCAGCGGCAGCAGCGGGATGCGCGACTTTGTTCAGCGTCTGTTTGCCAGAATCAAGCTGTTGACCCACTCGAGTCTTGCGATTGTTCTGCTGGGCGGGATTGTGCGCGCTTTCGCCTACCAGCAATACGAATGGATGCCTGCCCTCGGACGGGGACAGGTGACCCTGCTGATCATCAAGCATGTGCTGTTGACGGTCATTGTTATTGCCGGCATCTATCTTCAGATCCGACTCTCCCGAAAGGTCAGGCAGTTGCCCTGATCCCTTTGCCGAAAGGTTCTCCTTCCATCCGATATGCCGTTAATGTTAAGCTGACTGAAAAAGTAAAGAATGCCCTTGCCTGAATACAGGTTTTTGTCCAGCTTTGGAAACGCACTATGCGATTGAAGAATAAAATTAAATCCCTTTATGCGGTTCTGCTGCTGATCGCCTTCGCGATTCTCGGCAACTATCTCTTTAATCCGCAGCTTTGGCTCGCGAGCCAGCCGGAGACAGAACTGTCTGTCATCGAAGAGGCGGCCCTGATCCAGCAGGAGAAGGTGGAGGCGCTGAAGACCTTTCCGAAGTTTCAATACAGTATTCGCACCGAGCGTTCCCCTCAGGCGCTAGCGGCGGCCAGCGGCAAACTGTATGTCTCCTACCAGCGTCTGAATATGGTTGATGTGCTCGATTACCAGGGCGTCCGGCTTAAGTTTTTTGATCCTTACCCGAAAGGACCTATCAATGCCGTCAGCCTGGCCACCGATCGATGGAATAACCTTTACCTTGTCGATGCGCGCAACCACTCCATCCTGGTTTTCGATGAGGAGCTGACGTTTCAGAGTTTCTTTCCCCCCGATCGAATGAACCCGGCTGATGTGGCATCCGTCAATGTCCCCTCTGGTATCACCATCAACCGGAGCAACGTCTATGTTGCGGACATGGGCAGCAGTATGGCGAAGTCGTTCATGATGGACGGTAATTTTGTCCTCGCGGTGCCGGGAACCGGAAAGACGGAGCGGGAGCCCTGGCACCCGATCGATATCGAGATTACCGATGACGGCCGAATCCTGGTGTCCGATCTGAAGAACCGGAACATTTCGGTTTTTAACTGCATCGGTAACTTTGCTCATGAGTTCGCGATCCCCGAGGGCAGAGACCGCCTGCAGTTGCCGGGCGGCCTGGCGATTGACAGTGAAGGCCGGGTCCATGTGCTTGACCGGGGCAGCCAGAAGATCTTCGTTTACGACAACTATGGCCGCTTTCTTTTTACCTATGGTTTAACCGGGGAGGGGCCCCTTCGCCTGAAATCACCGATGGGGATTGCCATCGATAAAGAAAAAAACCTGATCTTCATTGCCGATTCGGGCAACCGCAAGATCGATGTCTGGAGTTTATAATCAAGGTGCTGAAAAAAGTGATGTTGATCACCCCGCCGTACCATTGCGGGGTCGTAGAATCTGCCGGTCGTTGGCCGAATCTGGGCTTCGTCTACCTCGCCGGGGAGCTCAGGGCTGCCGGCTACGAGGTCATGATCTATGATGCCATGTCTTTGTTTGTCGATTATCCCGAGATTGAAGCAAAAATAAGGGAGTGGCAGCCTGATGTGGTCGGCTCCACCGCCTTCACCGCAACCATCAATGACGCCGTCAAGGTTCTTGGGGTGGCCAAAAAGGTTAATCCGGAGACGGTCACCCTGGTCGGTGGCGTGCATCCGACCTTCTGTTATGACGAGATCTTCGCTGGCGATGGCGACAAAGTGGACTATTGCATCCTCGGAGAGGGCGAATATACGCTGCCCGAGTTGCTGGATGCCGTCTTCTCCGGTGCCGACCTTACGCAGGTGCAGGGCATCGCCTACCAGCAGGAGGGACGGGTTGTGCGCACCGAGAACCGCCCCTTCATCGAAGATCTCGATGCCCTTCGTCCGGCCTGGGACCTGATCGACTGGAACGATTACCCGCTCTATTTTATCAAGGACGCCCACGTCGCCCTGGTCAATTCCTCACGCGGCTGCATCCACGAATGTTCCTTCTGCTCACAGCATAAGTTTTGGCAGGGGACTTATCGGGAACGCGATCCGGTCAAATTCTGTGACGAAATCGAGCACCTGTTCACCGAATACGGCGTTGACGTGTTCTTCGTTGCCGATGAATACCCGACCAGGGATGCAGAGCGCTGGGAAAAGATTCTCGATATCCTGATCGAACGAGATCTGGGCGTTCATCTGCTAATGGAGACCTGTGTCGGCGACATCCTGCGCGACAAGGAGATCATGTGGAAATACAAGAAGGCCGGTATCCTCTTCATCTACATGGGGGTTGAGGCAACCAACGAGAAACGTTTGGTTGAGTTTAAAAAGGATATTGCTTTCAAGGAGTCAAAAGAGGCGATTCGCATCATCAATGAAGCGGGGATGATATCAGAGAGTTCGGTGATTCTGGGGATGCCGGATGAAACGCCGGAGACGATTCGTGAAACCTTCGAGCTGGCCAAGGAATACGACGCCGACTTCATGCATTTCCTGATGATCGCTCCCTGGCCTTACGCCAATATGTACAAGGATTTAGAACCTTATATCGAGGATTACGATTACTCCAACTACAACCTGGTCGAGCCGATCGTCAAGCCGACCGCCATGTCGCGTGATGACCTGTTCAAGGCAGCGCTGAATTGCTACAAGAACTACTATATGAGCAAGCTCCCCAAGTGGTATGGCATGAAGGGGAACGACCTGAAGCGAACAGCCCTGCTGACCGGCATGCGGGCCATCATGAAGAATTCCTTCCTCAAGGACCATATGTCGTCAATGGGCAAGATGCCGGAGGCGATCGAGAAATATCTGAAGAAGCTCAATCTGCGTTAGGTCGTGCCGTCGACCGTATGCTTTACATGGTTCTGGCGCTGGCGACAATCTTCGGGTGGCAGGCGCCGCAGGTCAGGTCGATGACGGTAAAATCGGTCGGGTCGGGGTACATGCCGCTGTGCGCAAGCTGCGCCTCGGTTGCGGTGCCATCCCCCATGTGACAGCCGGTGCACTTCAGGTGGCCCATCTTGGGGACATTCGCATAGCGCTCAGCGACATTATGGCAGACTGTACAGTTCTCCAGCTTTTCGTTTTGAGCGAGTGAATTTGCGGGGCCGTGCAACAGACAAAGGCATAAACTCAAGGCGAGTGCCCAAACCGTTTTTTTCATTCACGCCTCCTTGTTCATTGTATTGCAATAATTGAATCTGCTTGTACTATCACGACCCGTTATTCGGTTCAATAAAAAGGAACGACAGTGGATGGAGGTTGAACTTTAGCTGGTAACTAGCCATTCGGGTGGTTTATTCCGGCTAGGCTCATGGGGGATCGATCAAAAAAAGCGGCTTTAGGCATTTTGCTCTGTTCATTTCCTGTATTTGGAATTAACGAATTCCTTTGCCGCTATGTTGTTATGTCATTTGTGCGTAAAACAGGGATTATTATTCGTCTACTGGCAGACGTTAGTAATTCAAACAGCTTACCGGCTAAAATTAAAGGACAGCAAAGTTTGCCTTGTCTGGTGCTTTTTAATCCATGGGGGGGTGGTCATGGCAGACCTATTTCCGCTAAAATGGTAGGCAAAGGAAAGTCTGATGATTTCTATCTCTTTAGATTAGAATTGTGGAAATAAGCTTAGTTGATTTGTATGATTAGTTCATCCGCTAAAAATTATTTCTATTTAATGCGGCAGGGAACCAGATGAGAAAAGAGCACCAGAAATCGATCAGGACAATGGTGATGGTTCCTTTGTCGCTGACCTTCCTGATTCTAATCGCCATATTCCTCTATACCGGATATTACATCCGTGAGCAGGGGATGCACCATGCCATCAATCACCGTTACCAAGGGGTCAGTACCTTATTCCAGGAACTGGAAAAGCAGAGAATCGATCTGATGACCGCCGTTCTACAGTACGCCGGGCAGCAGGAGGATCTGCACAAGGCAATGCTCCAGGGGGATCGGGAACGGCTGCTGCGTATTGCGCAACCCTTTTTCTCCCAACTGAAAACCCAGCATGGGGTGACCCACTTTTATTTTCATGGAATCGACAGCCGCACCTTTCTCAGGCTGCATCAGCCCGAAAGGTTTGGTGATGTCGTGGAACGCAAGACCTTCGTGACCGCTCAGCAGACCAAGAACCCCAGCGCCGGGTTTGAACTCGGCCCGCTGGGGACTTACACGTTGAGGGCTGTTGTCCCTTGGTATTCGACATCGAATCAGCTGCTCGGATACCTGGAACTGGGGCAGGAACTCGATCAGGTCCTCGCCAACCTTAAAAGGGTGACCGGCACCGAATTTCTGATAATGGTTGACAAGGCTTATCTGCAGCGCGACGCCTGGGAAGAAGGCATGCGTATGTTAAAGAGGGAGCCGGACTGGGGACAGTTCACGTCCCAGGTCCTGATTAACCGAACCACGAACAGCTTTCCCCCCAGCGAGCGCTATCTGTTCCCGAGCAAAGGGAACGACCCCCACCACTACAACTTTTCGGATAATGGGAAGTACTTCCAGGTCAAGGCTTTTCCGCTGCTCGATGCCAAACAGAGGGCGATTGGGAACTTTGTCATGATGGTTGACATCACCGAGGAGCGGAACAGGTTCATCATGTTTATGCTCAGAATCGGGCTGTTCACATTGGTCCTCTGTGGTGCCCTTTTCGGTTTTGCCTACCGGACTCTTGGCCGGATGGATCGAACGCTGGTTCAGGTCCGCCAGGATCTGGTCGGGGAGGTAGAGAAGGCGGAACAGTTAAACAGCCGGTTGATGATTGAGGTTGCCGAGCGGAAGAGGGCCGAGGAAGACCTGAAGTCGTTGAATCAGACCCTGGAGCGCCGCATTTTGGATCGTACCCGCAAACTGGAGTCTCTCAACAGTGAACTCGAAGGTCAGCGCCGGGAGCTGGAAAGGGCATACGAAGATCTCAAGGTCAACCAGTCGACAATTCTGCACCAGGACAAAATGGCGAGTATCGGGCAACTGGCCGCTGGCGTCGCCCATGACATCAATAATCCGATCGGTTTTGTGACCAACAATCTCGGCGAGCTGGAACAGTATCTCAAAGATATCAGCCAGTTTATTGGGTTTCAGGCAGAGATGATCGAAAAGCTGCGACCTGATGACAAAGTGCTTGAACTGGTTGCCGCTAAGCGCAAAGAGCTGCATATTGATGAAGCCGTTGATGATCTGGACGATATTATCCAGGAATCACTTGAAGGCACCAGGCGGGTCCAGGGAATCGTTCAGAACCTGCGCAAATTCTCCCGCATCGACGAGGATGAGTATGAACTGGTGGACATCCATGAGTGCCTTGACAGCACGGTCACCATTTCGAGTAATGAGCTGCGTTACAAGGCTGACGTTATACGCCATTATGGAAACCTGCCAAAAATTTACTGCTACCCGGGGCAGTTGAATCAGGTATTTATGAACCTGCTGATCAATGCGGCGCACGCGATGGATGACTACGGACAGATTGAGATCGCAACCTGGCAGCAGTCCGGTTCTGTTTTTATCCGCTTCGTGGATACCGGCTCCGGGATCAGCGAAGAGGTCCAGGGGCGGATATTCGAGCCGTTTTTCACCACCAAGGACGTAGGGACAGGGACCGGGCTTGGGTTGAGCATTGCTTACGATATAATTCAGAAACACGCTGGTGATATCTGGGTTGACAGTGAACCGGGACAGGGGACAAGCTTTACCATCAGGCTGCCCGCCAGGGAGCGGTTAGAGCCATGAACAACGACATCAGGATTCTCTGCGTTGATGATGAACCGAATATTCTCTCGACCTTGCAACGGTTTTTTCGCAGGGATAACGTCCAGCTTCTACTGGCCGACTCCGCAGAAGAGGCGATGAAGCTGCTGCAGGAGAAGGGTCCGGTTCAGATCATCCTCTCTGATTACCGGATGCCGGGCATGAACGGCGTGGAGTTCCTGCAGCAAGTGCATCTGCTCTGGCCGCAGACGAAAGGAATCCTGCTCTCCGGCTTTGCCGATTTGGGCGCGGTGTCGTCGGCCATTGATGACGACAGCATTTTCCGTTATGTAAGAAAACCCTGGGATCGGAACGAACTGCGAGGGGTTATTGACGAGGCGCTGAGCCTTAGTTGACGGGCACTGACTGGTTTCGTGGAAACAGGTGGTTATGACATATCAGGCGAACATACTTTTTGTCGATGATGAACCCGCTTACCGGAGATCTTTCCAGTCCACGCTGCGCCGGTGGCAGGAAGGGCTGGAGGTCAGAACCGCAGGTGATGGTCTGGAGGCTCTGGAGGTTCTCGAGTCCTACCCGGCGGACATCGTCTTCACCGATTTCAGAATGCCGAAGATGGACGGTCTGACTCTGCTGACACGGATTCGGGAGGAATATCCCGATGTCTTTGTGCTGATGCTGACCGGGGTGGATTCGACGAAAGACGTTGTCGCGGCGATGAAGGCCGGTGCTTACGACTATATTCTGAAACCGTTCGATTTTGAGATGGTCAGGAAGTCGATTGAGAAGATCCTGGAACACAAACGCATCCTTTCCGAAGAACAGGGGGGAGGCGTCGAGGTCTCTTTTGAGAACATCATCGGTCAGGACCAGAAGATGTTCGAAATCTACGAAAAGATCAGCCAGGTTGCGCAGACCAACGCATCGGTACTGATCACAGGAGAGAGTGGCACCGGTAAGGAATTAATTGCAGAAGCAATTCATAAAAAAAGTCCGCGCAGTAACAAGCCTTTCGTTCAGGTCAATTGTGCCGCTTTAACGGAAACCCTGATTAACAGTGAACTGTTCGGTCATGAAAAGGGCGCCTTTACTGGTGCGGCAGCACGTAAAAAGGGCTTTTTCGAGCAGGCAGACGGTGGCACCATTTTTCTCGATGAAATAGGTGACGTCCCTTTGCAGACACAGGTCGCTCTATTGCGAGTCCTCGAATTAGGTACATTCCAAAGGGTCGGTGGAACTGAGACGATAAGGGTTGATGTTCGTCTGGTTTGCGCCACCAATAAGGATCTGGTGCGCTCCATCGCAGAAAAGACCTTCCGCGAGGACCTCTATTACCGGATCAATGTCGTTTCTCTGGCTTCACCGTCATTGTCCGAGCGTAAATCTGACATTCCACTTCTGTCGAAATACTTCCTCGAAAAATACAGTCTAAATACGGGAAAGAAGGTGAAACGGATCAGCAAGGCGGCCACGAAGCTGTTGAACAGCTATGCCTGGCCGGGAAACGTGCGCGAACTGGGCAATGCTATTGAGCACGCGGTTGTCTTCTGCAAAGGGGTCGAAATGCTGCCGAGCCATCTCCCTATAGAAATCAGAGAGATGGAAAACGATCAAGGTGATTTCAACCTTTCCCTTTCCTCCAGCTCATTGGCCGATGCCGAGATTGCGTTGATCAGTAAAGTGCTCGAGGAAACAGACTGGAACCTGAAGAAAGCGGCCGACGCCCTCGCAATTGCCCGGGGAACTCTCTACAGCAAGATGAAAAAGTACAATATCAAGAAGCCGAATGAACATATCTGATCACGACAGGTGTCAGAACTTAAACATAAAATAACGTTGCCCGAGATCGCCGATCTGTTTGCTGGCGACAAGAGCCTGCGCTAAACCGTGCAGGCTCTTTATTTTTGAGAATTATCGGTTGCGGGTGAGAGTGTTGTGCGGGTAAAACAGCTCGGGAATTTTCAGGTCAGGAAAATCTTCCATCCCCTTTCTTTGATGTAGACCCCATTGGATACAAAAAAA
>PKUC01000020.1 GCA_002868865.1 Desulfuromonas sp.
ACCTACAAGGAGAACGTCACGATCCCCGCTTCGACGGTCATCTCCAGCAGCGACCCGGACGACCCATCCGTTGTCATGGCCACCGTCATCGAGGGCGACGGGACCGGGCCGGTGGTCACCATGAAGCGCGCTTCAACTCTCGAAGGATTTACCATCCAGGGAGGCACCACGGGGATTCTTTTTGAAGGCGAGCACCAGATCGTCAGCAAAAATCGGATCACCGACAACACCGGCCCCGGCATCAGAGGTCCTGGTTCTGTCGACAGTAATTTCAAATACCTGGCCTATTCAGGCTGGGCAGGCACCATCGTCGACAACGAAATCTTCGCGAACCAGAGTCCCGGCCCCGGCGGCGGTATCTCCATCGCAAGTACCTACAGCTCCATCGGCCGTGACGACGAAATGATCGCCCGCAACAAGATCTACGAAAACTCAGCATCAGACGGTGGAGGCATCTACTGCAAACGGGCGGAGAGCCTGATCACCGACAACAGCATCGAAAAGAATGTTGCCAGCCGGAAGGGAGGCGGGATCTACATCGACGACTTCTCCGCGGCGTCTGCCATCGATAACATCGTCAGCGAAAACAGCGCCACCTCCGACGGCGGCGGCATCTACATCCAAACCTTCTCAGGAAGAATGACCGGCAACGACGTCCTGAACAACAGCAGTACCGCAGGGTCGGGCGGAGGGCTTGCGTTCTTTTGGGGCAGTGGCCAACTCGAAGGCAACGTCTTCAGTGGCAATTCGGCCAACAGATATGGCGGCGGAATCGATGGCTATGAGTTGACCGGCAAACTCGCCGACAACGTGATTCTTGGCAACAGCAGCCGCTACCAAGGCGGAGGCTTTTACCTCAATGCTCTGAAAGGCACCCTCGACGGCAATCAGATCGAAAACAATCAGGGGAGCAAAGGCGGGGGCGGATACGTCCACAACACCTACCCTGAGAGCGTCATCACAAACAACACTGTCACCGGAAACACAGCCCGGCTCAGCTGCGGGGGGCTGTATCTGGGGTACACTTGGAGTACCGGTGGGTTGAGTCTAGCGGATTTCAGCGGAAACAGCGTGACAGGGAATACTGTCACCGAACCGGAAGTCGGGGACAGTACGCCCATCGACATCTGCAACAAATGGGGCGAAAGCTACTAAAGTAAAAGGGATAGTAAATACAATGAAACCAACAGAAAAACTTCTCGATTTTCTCGCGCCGCAAATCGGGCAGGAGATCCATGTCGGGCCGTGGTTGACCATCGACCAGCAGCGGATCGATACTTTTGCCGAAGTGACCGGAGATCTGCAGTGGATTCATACCGACCCCGAGCGCGCGGCAATCGAGTCTCCTTATGGCACGACGGTCGCCCATGGCTACCTGACCCTGTCGCTGTTGCCGTATCTGACGGAAAGCAACCACCCCGACTTTTTCCAGAAGAACTATCCGGGGATGAAATACCGGGTCAACTATGGCCTCAACAAGCTGCGCTTCCCCGCGCCGGTCAAGGCAGGCACCACCATCCGCGCCCGGACAACCATTCAAGCCGCGGAGGCTGCAGGCCCCGGAGTCCAGATCACCTATCTCATCACCGTAGAGATCGAAGGTGAGGCCAAACCGGCCTGTGTGGCGGAGTTTCTGGCCAGAGTCTACCCGTAGCAGGTCCCCTCAATCGACATCGAGTATTCCGAGACGACGCAGGCGGGTCACCAGCTGCACACCGCTGTCGCTGGCAAAAAAGGTCTGAAGATTCTCCGCCGACCGTGCACTGACTCCGTCGATCGCCGCCAGTCGGGCGGGACCGGCCAGACGCAGTTCATCGAGTGTCTCAAACTCACGGGCCAGCTTTTGACAGGTCTTGGGGCCAACTCCCGCGACACCGATCGCGCTGAGCAACTGTGCCAGGTCGGGCCGATTGTTCGCACGCAGCACGGCACCGATCCGTTCTGCCCGCACCGTCCCAAAACCGGGCAGCGCCACCATACGGGGCACCTGCAGCTCAAAAAACGACGGCAGATCGCCGATCAGTCCCGCCTCGACCAGCTGAGACACCCGCCCCTCGCCGAGCCCGGACAGCCCTAACTGCTGAGCAAAATAGACAGCACGGGCAACAAACTGCTGATGACAACCGTCACTATCACTGAAACAGGCACCAACTTCCGGCGGCAGAAGATACTCCGGCGGGATAATCACCCCAGCGTCGCCTTCGGGACGATCGACAACATCAACGATCTGTGGGACGGTATCACCTTTGAGCGCTACAACCACACGGCAACCGGCCGTGACCCCGAGGCTGCGCAGGGTGTCGATATGATGAAGGGACGCGCGAGACACCTGAATCCGCCCGATCTTGACCGGATCGAGCAGGGCAATCGGCGTCCGTTTTCCGGTTCGTCCGATGCGCCATTCGAGGTCGGTCACCCGGGTGACCGCGGTCGCGGGCGGAAACTTCCAGGCCGCGGCCCAGAACGGAAACCTCTCTCCGAGACCAAGGCGCCGTTGTAGATCCAGACGATCAACCTTGATAACGATCCCATCGGCGGCAAAAGGGAGGTCGGCCCGGTGGGCCAAATACTCACGATAGAGGCTACGAACCTGATCCACACCTTCGACCACCTCGGTCTGCTCCAAAAGGACAGGAAGCCCCCAGCGCGCCAATCGTTCGAGGCCACGCAGCGCTGAATCCACGTCGAGCACCTCGGCATTGACCAGCTCGAACGGAAAAAACCGCAGGGTTTTCAAGGCCCACCCCCGCGGATGTTTGGCCCGCAGGGTCGCCACGGCCAGATGCCGCGGTGACGCATAGCGATCGTCCTCGTTCTGCTGCGCATTATTTCCTGCGATGAATTCCGGAAGCACTGCATAGACCTCACCGCGCACCACCACCCGCGGCGGAAACGGTGCCCGCAACATGACCGGAACGCCCTCTATCTCACCGACACGTGCCAAAACATCCTCACCCAACAGCCCATCGCCGCGGGTCGCTGCCGAAACCAGTTTGCCCTGCACATAGGTCAGTTCGACCGGAAGACCATCGACCTTCGGTTGTGCCAGAAATCGCAGCCGCTCGCCGGGGTTCAGCTGTTCAATCCTTTCAAAAAGGGCCACCACCGCACTGTCATCCGACGATGAATCGAGACTCAACATCGGCTGAGAATGGGCAACGGTCAGATGTTGCGCTGCGGCACCGCCGACCGACCGGGTCGGTGAATCAACCGCAGCCAGTGCAGGAAAACAGGATTCGAGCTTCCGGAGCCGGACATGCAGCAAATCGTATTCACTGTCGCTGACGATCGGCTTTGCCTGTTGGTAATAGAGACGGTCATGAAAACGGATATCATCGCTGATGGATGTCATCTGCCGTTTGACTTCGCCATGGGATAGCGACGGACAACTGTCCACGGCATTTGCGGCAGAAACCAGAACCACGATGAGGAATGAAACGAATAGAACAATACGGAATATACGCATGGACCCCCCTCCTGCGGAAATAAGACGTGTATTGCCCCCTAGAATCGCAAACCCACATAAAAAACACAACAAAAAGCGTCTTAAGCCAAAAAACATTGGCCTCCATTGATCGTATTATCTATATTGTTTTTAGTTTTTTTTTGCGGAAACCTAGGCTGAAATATAAGTTCGGAGGATACTGAACATTGAACAGTGGGATAATCGAGCAATTCGAGCAGGCTCTGCTGGCGATGGATCGCATAGAAGCACAACGGATTCTTACCCGCGCCGCAACAAAACAACAGACCCTGCAATATATTGAAGATATTGTCGTTCCTGTCCTGGAACGGATCGGTCTCAAATGGGAACAGGGACATATCCCACTGGCCCAAATCTACATGAGTGGCCGTATCTGCGAAGAACTGATCGATTCATTCTTGCCCGAAGCATCTCCAGAGCGCATCTCCCACCCCAAAATAGCCATCGCCATTCTCGATGATCATCACCTGCTCGGCAAATCGATCATCAGTTCGGTACTGCGCGCCAGTGGAGTCGCCCTTGAAGACTTCGGCACGCAGGATAGTGACGGTCTGGTGGAAGAAACTCTCAAAAAAGACATTGATATCCTTTTGATTTCGGTCCTCATGCTCGCTTCAGCGCATCACATCACAGACGTAGTGGCCCGCCTCAAAGAACAAAAACCATCGATCCGCCTGATTGTTGGCGGGGCACCGTTCCGTTTTGATACCGAACTGTGGCGAACCGTTGGAGCGGACGCGACGGGACATAATACCAACGAGGCTATTCAAGCCACCTGGAAAATGATCGAGGAGCTGTCATGAGCACACCGGCGATGACGTCCCTTGAACGGGTACTGACCACTCTCGGCCATCAGGAACCGGACAGAGTGCCTCTGTTTCTCCTGCTGACAATGCACGGCGCCAAAGAGCTGGGGATGTCGATTCGAGACTACTTTTCACGTGCGGATCATGTCGCCGAAGGACAACTGCGCCTGCGTGAAAAGTATCAACACGACTGCTACTACTCGTTTTTTTACGCGCCCCTTGAGGTCGAAGCCTGGGGTGGAGACGTTCTCTACGTGGAAGATGGTCCGCCCAACTCCGGACAGCCGTTTATTCAGCATCCGTCGCAGATTGAAAAACTGACCGTCCCGGACATGGACACCCCTTGTCTCCAGAAGGTATTGGACGCAACCGCAACGATAAAAAAAGAGATGCCCAGCGAAGCACCCATCATCGGCGTGGTGATGTCACCCTTCTCGCTGCCGGTCATGCAGCTCGGTTTTCCGGCCTATCTGGACCTGATTTATCAGCAGCCCGATCTTTTCAGCAAACTGATGGAGATCAATCAGGATTTTTGCGTAGCCTGGGCGAATGCTCAACTCGACGCCGGAGCGACGGCGATCTGTTATTTTGACCCGGTATCTTCACCGACTATTATCGATCGCGCCCTCTACCAACGGACGGGCCAGCCCGTGGCACGCGAGACCCTGGCACGGATCAATGGGCCCACGGCAACCCACTTGGCATCAGGGCGCAGTCTGCCCATTGTCGATGACGTGGCCGCCACGGGATCCGCCGTCATCAGCGCGACGGCTCTCGAATCTTTAGCCGACATGAAAACGGCCAGTCGCAACAAGCTCACCGTGCTTGGCAACCTCAACGGTATCGAAATGGCCCGCTGGTCGCCGGAAGAGGCCCGAGCCAAAGTCACGGCCGCCATCGCCGCCGCTGCGCCCGGCGGGGGGTTCATCCTTTCTGACAACCACGGAGAGATCCCCTGGCAGGTCAGCGATGAAATCCTGATGACAATTTCAGAAACCGTTCGAGAATCAGGTACATATCCCCTTCTCCCTTAATTGCACAGTCCGGAAGCGCCGATTCATTATGCCGCAGAAACCCAGAATAAAACTGGCCGTTTGTCGAAACTTTATCCCTGAAGTCACGGCTTGTCTGCAACAGTTAAAACTGAACAACATTCAGGTGCTCCCCTGGGAACCCTGCTGCGAACACCCGCCAAAGTCCTGGCAGTCCGCTGCGGAACTGATCGAAACCGACTCTTCCGCACCCGTAATGATGATAGGTGGCTGCCTGCCTACGGGGCTGACCGAGCCTCCTGAAGGGTACAAACACCTTTCCCTTTTTCCTCTGGAAAATTGTTTTCACCTGCTCAGCGGACGAACACAGGTCAATACCTTTGCCAACAACGGAAACTATCTCGTCTCATCGGGCTCAATACTTACTTGGCGTAACCGTTTGCACCATTGGGGCTTTAATCAAGAAACCGCCCGTCTTTTTTTCAGAGATACCACTCAAAAAATAGTCCTGCTCGAAACCAATATCGACTGCGAATCCAGCCAGGCTCATCTGAAAGAATTTTCAGACTACGTAGATCGCCCCGTTTCAATTGAAAAAATAGGCCTCGACTACCTCAGCTTTTATCTCCGTTCGATGATCGAGTCAAAAACCAACCAGATCTTGAGTACCCGGATGAAAATGCTCCAGGAGCAGACCGCCAATCAGATGATGGCGCTTGACCTGTTTGATGCCCTGATCGACAAACCCACCGAAGCGGAGGCCATCGAGGGAGTGTGTGAGCTGTTCCGCACCCTATTTGCACCTCGTGATGTCCGCTTTTCACACCATTGGGCAACAGGCCAAGACACCTCTTACGATGGAAAACCCTGCAGTTTCGCAGACCGCCTGCGACTGTCGCGAGGCGAAAAGTTTGTCGTCCACAAGGGGCGACAGGGTTTCAGTCTGACCCTGCAAAGTCAATCTCTCAACATCGGGCACATCGATATCGTTCAGGTCTCCTTCCCCGAGCACCTCAACCGTTACCTGAACTTAGCGCTCTCGCTCATCCCCCTGTGCACCCTCGGTATCCATAAAGGACGCATGTCTGAAGACCTGAAACGTGAGATGGATTCCCTTGTCAAGATGACAAGAGAATTGGGTGAAAGTGAAAAACGCTTCCAACTCGCCTTTATGACCAACCCCGACCCAACTGTCCTGATCCGCTTGGAAGATGGCGCCCTGCTCCATGCCAACAGAGCTTTCACCGAATCGATCGGCGTGACACCGGCAGGATTGAACGGGCTTGAGTTTGCAACCCTCAATTTCTGGATGCAGCCAGAAGAACCTGGGAACATTCTCAACCTCCTGCGCAGTGCAGAGGATATTGACCGCATGGAGGTATCAACCAGAAACTGCTCAGGAGAACCGATCGACTACCAGTTAAGCGCCCGGCAGCTATCGCTCAAAAATGAACCCTGTGGGCTCATTTTTATGCACAACATTACCGCTGAAAAAACGGCCGAACAGATCCTGCGTGATTCAAACCGGGTGAAGAACGAGTTCATCTCGATGGCAGCTCACGAACTGCGGACTCCGCTCAGCACGATGATGGGATTTACTGAATTTTTGATGGAACCGGAAAACTACGGGGGGTTTACCGAAGAGCAGAAGCAGGAGTTTTTAGCCGATATTTACAGCAGGGGGGAATCTCTGAACCGGATCGTCGACGATCTGCTCGATGTCAGCCGGATCGAAAGCGGTCGTCCGCTGACCCTCGATTTTCAAACCCACGATCTGAAAAAGATGGTCGAGAAAACCGTCGCAGACTACCAGGTTCACAACAGCGGGCATCGGTTCGAAACCAGAATTCAGGACCCGAACTCACCCGCACCATTAAGTTTCGACCTGTACCGGACAAAACAGGTCATCGAAAACCTGCTGAACAACGCGCAAAAATATTCACCTGAAAATCGACACATCATCGTCAGCGTCCACCAGGCTCAACATGCGTGGGAGATTCAGGTTTCCGACCAAGGATTCGGCATGACCCCGGATCAGGTGCAGCGCATCTTTGATAAATTTTACCGGGTCGATTCTTCAAACACGGCCATCCAGGGTCTGGGACTCGGCATGAGTATCGTCAAGCAGATCGTCGAAGCCCACGGTGGTGAAATCGATATCGACAGTACCAAAGGCGTCGGCACCAAGGTGACAGTCCGCTACCCTCTGACAGGCACCAAAAAGGATTGAGCCGCAACGGTTAAGAAAAAAATTCTCCCCCTACTGATACAAACGGTCATCCATCATCATCGTTTCAAACACCTCAGCCGGTGAGTGATCCCCGTTCTCCGTCAATTCCTTCAAGGTGACATCTCCCGATTCGATCACATACCCCTTGTCGCGCAGATGGTCGATAGCACCCTTGAGGCTAAAATCGATCCGCTTGGCCAGCTGTTTCAATGGCATCAGTTCAGCGTGCGGAAACGGTGGATGAACGTCCTGCCCGTCATACCAGCTGCCTTTAAGGGTTTTCCCCAGATCCATCACTGAACCGAACGGCACATAACCGACGATACTGCCGTGCAGACAGATCAGACTCAGCACAAGCGCGGCGATAAACTCTTTGCGGAGGGAAAACGATCGTTTCAGGCGATCCTTTAGATAGGACAACAAGGCCCGCCAGTTGAAATAGAGGTGAAAGCAGGATCCGACAAAGAAGATCAGGCTCAGGCAGGTGTGCATGGTCCCCCACTGCTCTTTGTCGAGGGCAAACAGGTGCCACGCCGTCCAGTAGGCGATGCGCCCTTCGGGCATCACGTAGATCACCACCCCGGAAACAACCATCGCCAGGCCACTGAAGGTCACCAGCAACGACACAAATCCACGAAAATTGAAAGGAGCCGTTTTACCGTCCTGCATTGTTTAACTCCCGATAATACTTGATCAGACCGGCGGTCGATGGATCGTGGGTATCGGCCGGCGGCCCGGCCTGCAACTCGGGAAGGATCGCTCCGGCCAGCACCTTACCGAGTTCGACCCCCCACTGGTCGTAAGAATTGATATTCCAGAGCGCGCCCTGGACAAAAATCTTGTGCTCGTACAGTGCGATCAACATCCCCAGCATCTCCGGAGTGAGCTTGGGAAACAGAAAGCTGTTGCTCGGCCGGTTCCCGGGGAAAACCCGGTGCGGCAATAGCCGCACAATCTCGTCTTCAGCGATACCTGCGGTCTGCATCTCCTGACGGACCTCCGCAGCGGTTTTTCCTCGCATCAAGGCTTCGGGTTGGGCGAAGAAGTTGGACATCAGGATGCGGTGATGATCACCCAGATCGTTATGGCTGATCGCCGGGGCAATAAAGTCGGCGGGGACCATCTGCGTTCCCTGGTGAATCAGCTGATAAAACGCATGCTGGCCGTTGGTCCCCGGCTCGCCCCAGAGCACAGGGCCGGTGGCATGATCGACCACTTCTCCATCGCAGGTGACCCCCTTGCCGTTGCTCTCCATATCGCTCTGCTGCAGATAGGCGGGAAAGCGATGCAGATACTGGTCATAGGGCAGCACCGCGTGGGTTCTGGCATCGAAGAAGTTGCAGTACCACAGCCCCAGTAGGGCCATGATGACCGGAATATTCTGCTCCAGTGGAGCGGTGCGAAAATGTTCATCGACCCTGTGGGCCCCGCTCAGCAGGTCCTCAAAACGTTCCATCCCGATCACGAGGGCTATTGCCAATCCAACTGCCGACCAGAGCGAATAGCGCCCGCCGACCCAGTCCCAGAATTCAAACATGTTGTCCGCATCGATCCCGAACGCCGTCACCCGTTGACGGGCTGTGGACACCGCGACAAAATGCTGGCCGACCGCAGCTTCTCCCGCCCCGGAGGCCAGTAGCCAGTCCTTTGCAGAATGGGCGTTACACAACGTTTCCTGGGTTGAAAAGGTCTTTGACACAACCAGAAAAAGGGTTGTCTCGGGGTTAAGTTCTTTGAGCACCTCGGTGATCTGTGTGCCATCCACATTGGAAACAAAATGCACACGCGGCGCATCTTTCGCATAGGGCTTGAGTGCTTCGCAGACCATCAACGGACCGAGATCGGAACCGCCGATACCGATATTGACGATATCGCGAATCGGCTTACCGGTAGACCCGGTCCATGCCCCGCTGCGAACCTTTTCAACAAATCGCCCCATCTGCGCGAGCACCCGGTTGACATCCGGCATCACGTCCTGCCCGTCGACCAGCATCGGTCGATTGGATCGGTTTCGCAGCGCAACATGCAGCACCGCCCGCTGCTCGGTCAGGTTGATCTTTTCACCACAAAACATCTGTTCACGCTTCTGCTCCACATCAGCAAAGCGCGCCAACTCGAACAGCAGTGACAACGTCTCGCGAGTTATCCGGTTTTTAGAAAAATCGAACAGCAGATCATCGAGTTGCAGAGAAAAGGCTGAAAAACGGTGTGGATCGGCGGCAAACAGGTCGCGCATGTGGAGTCCCGCACAAGCGTGGGCATGCGTCTCTAACTGGTGCCAGATGGTCGATTCGGTCAGACGGGTCACGGTCCCCTCCCTCAAAAGACAGGTCAAAACTCAGCCGGAGCTCTGGGCAATCCGGTAATCCTCGCTGATCAGTTCCAGATGGCGATGGGTCATTTTTGCGTTACTCAGATAAACCTGGCGCACCGCTTCATCGTCGACCTGTTCGGCGATCTTCCGCAGAGCTTCTTCCAGTTCGGCTTCCCGTCGGATCGCCAGCGCCAGCGCTTTTTCTTCGTCAAAGTCACCCAGCAGCGTTTTTTGCAGCTCGGTCCACCAGGGGGAGTCTGTATCGGGAGGGGCCGCCATCAGTTCGTCAAACGGCGGCAGATCGTTCCAACGATAGGCATCGTAAAATGAGCGCGCGTGCTCGCGCTCTTCTCGGGACAGCAGCTTGAACGTCAACCGCGGGCGCTCGTTGACCACCCGTTCCGCCGCGCAAAGGTAGAAATCCATCGCGTCCTTCTCGGTCTGGATCGAAGATTTAATCGCCTGTTTCAATCCCTCTTCGTCCAGCCCCGCGCCCTTCTGTCTCCACATACCGATATCCCCAAAAACGCTTATTGCGTTACTCCTGTCAGGAGCGCGCCTTCATAACCGCTTCATAAGAGGCGTTCAACTCAGCGAGTTTGTCGTTGGCAAAGGCGATAAATTCCGGCGGAAGCCCCTTTCCCTCGATTTTATCCGGGTGAAACTCCGCCGCCTTTTTGCGGTACGCCTTCTTGATCGCGGCCGTCTCCGCGTCCTCACTGACCCCGAGAATTTCAAAATGCTCACTCAGCCCGGCAGAGGTTTTCCCGGCGCCGACAAACCGCTCATGCAGCGACCGGTAGACCGAATCGTGCAGTCGAAACGACTGCCTGGCACTGAGCAGCATCTGCTCTTCGCTGGGATGCAGAGTGCCGTCGGCCATCGCCACTTGAAACAGAAAGCTCATCATGAAGGTGCACATCTGCTGGTCCTGCTGGAACAGTTTGCCGAACTCCCGGGCATAGGTATCAAACGAGTCAGCACTATCTTTGGCCTGAGTAAAAACATTGATTGCGTACTGCCGGGTCTGGTCATCCAATCCCAGGGTCTGACGACACACCTGCTGGATCGCCTCGATCTCGTTTTCGCAGACGCGCCCGTCCGCCTTCGCCAGCTTACCGACCATCGAAAAGGCGGCGGTAAAAAACAGCGCCTGCTTGCGCTCCGCTTCCGAATATCCGATCCGGCTGCCGCCGCTGTTCTTCTGGGCACCCATGGTCGAACCGATAGCGGCCCCGATCACGGCACCAAACGGTCCGGCGATCATCGCGCCGATGCCGCCGCCGATCATTCCTGAAATCCAACTCATCGTTTCTTTTTTCTCCTGTTTTTCTTTGTAGCGATCAGACCGGAACCGGCTCGTCCGGTCTGTTCATCTCATACATCTTGCGTAACGAATTCATGATCAAACGCCCGGTAGCGATCCGGATCGTCCCCCGGCTAAGGACCGCCGGAAGCACCTCGGTAAAATTAAACCGGCACTGCGGATGCGCGACGGTTTCGATCAGAATCAGCTCAGCCAGGCGAATGAGATTTTCGGTAAGCGCTTCACGGGGCAGATGCTGTTCCTCGATCAGGTATTGGGTAAAGCAGATGCCACGCTTCTGGCTGTCCACCAGAGCCGACTCAACCTCGAGTTCGCTGAGGCGTCCCCCTTTCGCCAGCACCTCGCCAAAGCGCTGTCCCGGCTTACTCGAAGAGACGAAGATGATCGACCCGCCCTCGAAATAAAACGACTGGCTGAACCCTTTCCCGGCAACCACCAGTTCGCCCGATTTATTGTTCGCCTCAAGCCACTGCAACAGATCGGGCAGGGGCATAAAACGCAGATTTCCGGTCAGTTGTGACTCCATGAAAAGTCCCCACAGAAGATACTGTTGGCCACCAGCCAGCCCGCTTTCAGGCCGCCATGCAAAGATAGGGGCAGAGACCGAACCTTGTCAAACCCTTTAGGCAAAACCCTCTCCACCAATGACACTTTTGTTGACGTAAAGGGGCCGATCGTGTAACACCATTAGCAACGAACTGCACCCGGGCGCGGCCGAAGCCATCCGGTTGAACCGACGCTCCCCCCGCAGGCAGTCTCACACACGGAGTCCCTTTTGCAGATCTCTCGCTTTCGCCGTTTTTGGGTCCTGCTCGCCGCCTATATTATCGGCTTTTATGCCTCGATGCTCAACCGCCTGCAGGTCAGCGGCAGCGAAAACCTGCCCAAAGGCGGTGGCGTATTGCTGGCAGCAAATCACATTTCCGGCTACGACACCGTCTTTATCCCATGGGCAATTCTTAAAACCTGTCCGTGGCAGATGGTGTGGGCACCGGCCAAGGAAGAGTTGTTCCGTAATCCGCTACTCGGTTTCCTGTTCCGGTCATGGGGTGCGTTTCCGGTCCGCCGCGGCCGCGACTTGCGCGCCGGAAAGCACCTGGGACAACTGCTGCAATCGGAAAAAGTGATGCTTTTCCCCGAAGGCACCCGCCACAAAGATGGTCAACTGGGCAAAGGCAACCGCGGAGTCGGCAAACTGATCTACGATCATCGCCCTGTGGTGATCCCGGTCAGCCTGACGGGATTGAACAGCTGGCGCTTCCCCGCTCTTAGGCAGCAGGGGGAAATCCACCTCGGCACCGCCGTCGACTTTTCCGACCTGCTCGAAAAAGAGGATTCCAAAGAAACCCACCTGCTGATCGTCGAACGCCTGATGTCGGCTATCGCCGAGGGCCTGAAAACGTCTGAGACCTGACGATCTCAGTAAAAAAATCTCATGACCTGTCTGAACAACAGCAGGTCGACACCACAGCCTTGTACGGCTGATACCCAAGAAAGGAAACCGCTTCCATGGCACAGGCTCAAATGGGCGATGAGGTCCGGATCGACTTCACCGGAAAACTCGAAGACGGCACCATCATCGACACCACCCAACCGCAACAGGACGACGACCATCAGAGCCACTGCGAAAACGACGATTGCGGCTGCTCCGCCCCCGGCCCCATGGCCCTGAAAATCGGCGACGAGGATTTCTTTATCCCCATCGAAGAAGCCCTTGTCGGCATGACTCCGGGAGACAGCAAGACGGTCGTTATCCCCGCAGAGGATGCCTTTGGCGAATACGACAGCGAAAAGGTCTTTGCGGTCGAGCGCAATCTGTTTCCCGATGACATCTCTCCCGAGGTCGGGCAGCAGTTCGAAATTGTCGGGGAAGATGACGAGGGGATGCTGGTGACCGTGGTGAAAATCGAGGAAGACCAGATCAGCCTCGATTCCAACCACCCCCTCGCAGGGGAAGAACTGATCTACGATTTCGAGCTGATCGAAATCCTGTAGGTCCGCTCTGTGCACAAAAAAACGGCGGGAGGTCCCGATGGAGTCGGAGCCTTCCGCCGTTTTTACTGACAACCAAGACCGGTCGAAATCAGACGATCTCCACCAGTTCAATGCTGAAATTGAGGGTTTTACCGGCCATGGGATGGTTGGCGTCGAGAACCGCTTTGCCGTCCTCTACACTCTTGACCGTTAACACCACCGGGTTCCCTTCCATCTCGACCTGAAACTGCTGGCCGATTTCCGGAACCAGCCCTTCCTCAAACTGATCCAGCCCGACCTCCATCACCATATCGTCACGGTAAGGGCCGTAGGCTTCTTCCTGCGGCAGGCGGACATCCTTCGACTCGCCCACCTTCATGCCGATCAGGGCATCGTCAAACCCGGGGATGACCTGGGCCGCCCCGACCTCAAACTCCATCGGATCGCGCTCGCGGGAGCTGTCAAACACCTCTCCGTCATCAAACGACCCGGTGTAATGAACTTTGACCTTGTTTCCTTTTACAGCAGCAGACATTCCAACTCCTTAACTGAGGGCACCTCTTAAACCGGGAGGGTGCACCATGTTCCCGTTAATCAGAAAATCGATTCGTATGGATCTTATCCGAAGGCAGTGCCTCGTAGGGGTGCCCCGCCTTTTCCTCGGCCGGGTATCCCAAGCCGATCACGATCGGCACTTCCTGCGTAGCCGGAATCCCCAGTAGTTCACGGACAAAGTCCGATGCGCTGCGGGTGTCGTCGTGCGGTCGCTGGCGCAACTGTCCCCAGCAGCTTTTTAGACCCAGCGCTTCTGCCGCCAGCTGAAGAATAATCGCCGCAATCGCGCAGTCTTCGATCCACACGTCGCTGCACTCCGGGTCGGCGGTGACCACCACCGCCAGCGTCGCGGTCTGCAAAAAAGCGGTGCCATGCGCCTTGCTGTGCGACAATGCTTTGATCGTCTGCCGGTCATCGACAAAGACAAACTGGCAGGGTTGCAGGTTGCGGGATGTCGGGGCACGCAGAATCGCCTCACGCAGTTGTGCGACTTTTTCCGGTTCGATCGAGCGGGACTCAAATTGGCGGATCGACCGCCGCTGCCTTAAGATCTCTAGCATGACGGTTCCTTCATCTGTTCACAAACATCGGCGGGCGCGCCACCGGTCAGATCCTGAAGTTGATCGTAGGTCACCGGCACCGCGGAATAATCGTTACCACCGGCCGTGTAAACACAGGAAAAACGCTGCATCGAGCAGTCCAGATAGACCGGCAGCTGTGCCGGCAACAGAAACGGACAGACGCCTCCGGGCGCATAACCGGTCAGCCGCTGAACATCCTCAGCCTGCGGGAGCTTGACCTTGCCCGTCAATCCCGTCACCTTTTTCAGCGGCGAGCTCTTCACCTTCATATCACCACAGGTCACCACAGCGACCGGTTGATCGCCGACCAAAAACAACAGCGTCTTGGCGATCTCAGCCGGTGAGCACCCCACTGCGGCCGCCGCACTTTCGCAGGTCGGTGTCGGCTGCGGATATTCACTCACCGCAATATCGTGCGTGGCCAGATAGGTCTTGACCTCTTCGAGAGATGGCATGCCGCCCCCCGTTACGAAGCGCTACGGCTGGCCAGCAGAGCCTCGCCTTCGGCCCGCAGTTCCGGAGCCAGGTTGGGATCGGGAAGCACGCGACGCAGCAGGTCCAGCCCCTGCTTATCCCATTTCCGGGCAATATAGGTCTGCGCCACGCGTAGCTGCCAGCGGGGGTTGTCCGGCTCCTGACGGCAGATCGCATTGAAACTGTCGAGAGCTTTAGCCAGATTTTTATTCTGCCGCAGCCAGAACTCGGCGAGGTAGACATTGGCGCCGCCACCACAGCCACCGGCCGACAAGCTGCTGTAAAGCTTTTCGGCCGCTTTGAGTTCGCCCTTCTGCTCCATCATACTGGCAGTGATAAAGATCAGCTGTTGATCCTGACTGCCCAGGGACAGAGCCTGCTGCGCATGCTCTAGGGCGTGCTCGCGATCACCCAGCTGCATTTTGACCGTCGCCAGCTGGGTATGACAGAACAGCGGATCCCGCCCCTTTTTCAGCATTTCTTCCAAGCGGGACAGGGCGTCCTGAACCTGGTTACGCGCCACCTGAAGGGTGACCAGGGTCTCCGCCGCCAGCAACAGATCCGGGTTGGTGTCGAGGGCCTTCTTCAGATACTTAATCGCATCAGGAATCTTTTCCAGGCGACCGTGCAACGAGCCGACCTCGAAATAATAGAGGTCGTCTTTTTCCTCAGTGGAGACCTCTTTCAACGCCTTCAGAGCCTTGGCCGGCTCCTCCTCATGGGCGATCAAAAATGCCTGTAGAAAGCCGGGGCTCTTGGTCCGATACCGCTCCGCCATCTCTGGTGGGTAGGACGCCAGAATCAATTCCACCCGCGAGTCGAAATCGGGCAAATCATCATCTTCAACCTGCAACGGTTCCGTCGCAGGTGCCGGGCCGCAACTGGCACAGCTGCCGCCAGCAGCCTTTTTTCGCACTGGAGCGGGGGCCACACCGGGAATCGGTTCCTGTTTCAGGGCCTGATCGATCTGTTTTATCAGATCATCACTGACAGCCTGTTCACGGGCCAGCTCAAAATGTTCCAGTGCGCGATCAGCATCACCCGAGCGCTGCAACGCCGCGCCCTCGTCCAGATTCAGCTGGGCGAGACGATCACCGGCCTCGGTGCGTAAGCGGGCAAACTCATCCTGCTCCTCGGCACTGAGCACCTTAGCGTCAATCTCTACTGCGATCAGGCGCGCATCGGCAAAACGATGCTGACTGATCGCCTTGCGCAATGCGGGCAAATCGTCCTTACTGCCAAACAGTCTGCCGAACAGACCCATAATCAAAAACCTCCCGTTGGAAAAAGCGTCGTGAACGCCGTTGTGTTTAAACGCAATCAGAATATCCGATCGATAGTGTCAAAATTAAGCTCGGACTCGGCCAGCTGTTGAACCAGTGCAATCTTCTCGCGATCTTCGGCGCGAATCTTTGAAACATACTCATTGATCGCGGTGAAGGTCTTGGCTGTCGTCGCCGTGGTCCGCATGTAGGGGATCCCGGCATCATCCAGCACCCGCTGGACGATGGCCGCGACCGGAGACACCCCGGTAATCAACAGACCGGCAATCTTGGGCTGAAACTCGGGCAGATGGTAGAGGGTAGCGATCATCACCAGTAATTCATCGCGACTGCTGGTGATAATCAACAATGTCGACGGCAACAGGTTGTCGACGACCCGTTGGGTCGCCGCCGCACCCAACTGCACATGGTGAGCGATCCGTGCCGCCTGCTCTTCGGTCGCCCGCAGTTTCAGGCCCAGCAGGTCCGCCAGATGGATCATGGGCGGATCGGCCAGAATCGGTGAATAGTTAAAGCCACCTATAACGTGAAAGGACTCGTCTTTAAAAGCCAGCTGCAGATAGCGTAGCGTGCGGTCCCGTTTCTGGGCAATCAACTTATTGGGAAGCACCATCCGCACATCGGCCCCCGCCGAACGGAACAGTGCAAGGTTTAAGCTGATATCGTCTATCACGCTGCCAACACCGCCACCGGCGACCAACAGAACCGGGGCATCGAGAGCAGCCGCCACTGTGGCGTTACTCAACCCAAGAACAGCCCCGACGCCAGCATGCCCGGCCCCCTCGATGATCAGGAGATCGCAGTTCTGCTCTAAATGCAGCACCGCGTTACGAATCGACTGCAGCATGTCGTCCGGATCAAGAAGGCCCTCCAGTGCATCACGGGTTGTCCGGGGGTGGATAACAACCGGAGACATCGCCTCCAACTCATTCTGCATGTCGTAGACCTGCGCGATCAGCGCCGCATCCACGTCGATATTGCGACCGTCGTACTGGGCCATTTTTGGACCGATCGGCTTAATAAAGCCAACCCGCAGATTGCGCCGTCGCGCCAGATGGATCAGCGACAGACTGGTCGTCGTTTTTCCGCAATGTTGACCGGTTGCAGCAATAAAGATTTTTTTCGCCACGAAAGATCCTCCCAGCTCAGCCCCGGCGTTCTTCATCAAGACCGAAAGACCGTCCGCGCACTGTAAAACGGATTGCCGGCAAGGGCAACCCTCCGCAGCCAAAACCGGTCAGGAAAATTCAGGACAACGTTTGCCGGGTGTCTACTCTTTGATATAGTCAGAGCAGTAAGAACATGCCAAACACAAAGGAGCGAGCCAATGCCTACCCAAAAACAGATCCTTTCAAGGGGGCTAAGTCTTCTGAGCCTACTTTTCCTGCTGGTCGCCTGTGGAGGTACAGACACCCAAACAATCGAAAGTGCCGATCCATCAACCCTTGATCCAGCTCCCGGCAACGGCCTTCTTTCGGTACAACTGACCGACGCGCCCCGCCCCGCCGATGAGGCCGTTTACGTCACCATCGACGAGGTTGCTGTCCATTTTGCCGATGAAGACGAAGAAACCGGGTTCTGGCAGACCGTTGTGTCCGAGAGCCGAACCGTCAACCTCCTCGAACTGGTCAATGGAGTCCTGCTCGACCTCGGGCTCGCGGAACTCCCGGCCGGGCACTACACCCAGCTACGGCTGAGGATCGGAGCCACGGCCGACGCCACCACCAATATCCTCGACACATATCACCCGGTCGCCAACTACGTCATAGATGCCGATGAAACCATCCATGCCCTGAAAGTGCCCAGCAACACGATCAAACTGGTAAAAGGATTTGAGGTCATCGATGGGGAAACCACCGAACTGATTCTGGACTTCGACGCTGCCAGATCGGTCGTTCAGGCCGGGAAAAGCGGAAAATGGTTATTGAAACCAACCATCAAAGTGCTCGACACCCGCAGCTACGCCATCGTAAACGGAACGGTCCGTAAGGATGAAGCCCCCAATGCGGTCATCAGCGGTGCCCAGGTTCAGATCCAAACCGTTGACGAGGCAACCACAGATGAAACGGTCGCAGTACTGACCGTTGGCGCCACCACAACGGACGACACAGGGGCCTATCGTCTATTTGCTGACACCGGCGCCTACGCTCTGGTCATCAACGCGATCGGCTACCAGCCACAATGCCAGTGGATCGAACCGGTCGCCGGAACGTCCCTAAGCGGTGACGTTTCACTGGTCGCCGCCGTCGAAGGCGTCACTCTCAGCGGATCTGTCAGCATGCCGGAAAGCACAGAAGATCAAGTTGCTCACGTCAGCATCCGGCAAACATTAGACTGCAGCGGCGACGATGTTACGGTCGAACTGACACGGGTTCAGGTGACCGACGGTGGGTTTTTCTCGACCTTCTTGCCTGCGGGCGACTATCGACTCATCTCGTGGACCGCAGACCGTGAAACGCGCAGCGACACCGTTGCCCTTGTTCCCGACACCCCGGAATTGATCGAGATCACCCTCGAGTAGCATCCAGGTCGCATCTTCCTGTTCACCGCGGGACGGCAGAAGCCGTCCCGCTTCTGTTTTAGCCGGTTTTCTCTGGTCTTTGCGAGCCGATATGATAAGATCGCCCTCCGAGGCCTGCCTCAAACCCTGAGCCTGACAAATCCAGCCGTGACATTGAATGGGGGAGAATGCCAGCCATGGCACTGTTCGCAAAAAAACGGGATCCGGAACCACCACAGCCCGCAGAGGACCAACCTGAACCAACGGTTCAGTCGCAACCCAGAGGAGAGACCAGCATGGACGTCATCGGAATCGACATCGGTTTCGGCTTTACCAAGGCCGTCAAGGGGCACGAGCGGATCATCTTCAAGTCGATCCTCGGCGAAGCCGCCGAAATTCAATATACCGAGGCGCTACTCGATGAAGCCGACAAGGATGAATTCCTTCATCTGGAATTCGATGGCACCTCCCATTTTGTCGGTGAACTGGCTGAACGCCAGAGCAACGTGCGCTTCTTCACCCTCGATCAGGGACAATTCGTCAGTCGCTTCGCCCTCCCGCTGGCACTGACCGCCGTCGGTCGACTGGCCTCATCCCATGTTCCAGTCAACCTGATGACCGGCCTGCCCATCGGCCACTACCGGCAGCATAAAACCGAGTTCGCCCGCATGCTGACCGGCAAGCACGCTATTACCATGGTGGGTCGTGACGGCTCACGTGAAGAGAAAACCATCAACATCAACAAGGTGCTGGTGGTTCCGCAACCGTTCGGGTCGCTGTTCGGAACCATGCTGACCGAAGAAGGAAAACTGAAGGACCGCCGCTTTCTGCAGGACAAAATCGGCGTCATCGATATCGGTTTCCGGACCTGTGACTACACCGTGTCGGACAAGATGCGCTACAGTGAGCGTGGCAGTCGCACCACCGAATCGGGCATTGCCCGCGGGTTCAACATCATCGCCAGCAAGCTGCGCGAAAAGAGTGGCGTCAATGTCGAACTCTACCGGTTGTACGATGCGGTGGAAAAGGGATCGATCAAGATCCGCGGACAGGAGTTCGACCTCAAGTCACTCACCGAGCAGGTCTTTAAACAGCTGGCGACCACCATCGCCAACGAAGTCGATCGCCTGTGGGCCGACGACTGGGATATGGATGCGATGATCATCACCGGCGGCGGCGGTAAAGTACTCGAACCGTACCTGCGCTCGCAGTTGACCGGCGAAATCCTCCCGTCACCGGAGCAGAACGAAGACCAGCGCTATCGTAACGTCCGAGGCTACGCCAAGTACGGCCGCTACAAGTGGGGCGCTACCGGCGCCAGCGAATAAGCACACATCCCCTCTCTACATAACAAAGGCCGGACGCTCCCGCATCCGGCCTTTGTTATGTAGAGCACATGCTCTCTCTTTTTAAAAATCTGCGTTATAGACTAACTCTGACCCAGTTCACGGGAGCGGTTGGCGGCGGCGGAGACCGCTTCCATCAGCGTGGTCCGCAACCCTTTGTTCTCCAGGGTGCTGACCCCGGTAATGGCGGTGCCGCCGGGAGAGCAGACCCGGTCGCGCAGAATCGCCGGGTGTTCTCCTGTTTCGCGCACCATCAGCGCGGCACCGACCACCGTCTGAACCGCCAGCGCGTGGGCCACATCGCGGCGCAATCCCTCACGAACACCACCGTCGGCGAGGGCCTCTATGACCGTATAGACGTAAGCCGGCCCCGACCCCGACAGACCGGTAGCGGCGTCCATCTGGCGCTCGTCGATCATCTGGACCTGTCCAACCGTCTCAAAGAGATGCCGCACCAGCTGTAAATCCTCCGCTGTCGAATTGCTTCCCGCGCTGATGGTCGACGCCCCCTCGCCTACCAGAGCAGGGGTGTTGGGCATCACTCGGACTACCCGCGGCGAGCCGACGAGATGGCCTTCGATCATCGCACTTGAGACCCCGGCCAGAATCGACACCAACAATTTATCCTCACCAAACTCCAGAGAGATCTCTTCGAGGACCTCTTCAGCGATCTGCGGTTTAATCGACAGTACAACGATTTCACACTGACGGACCAGTTCAAGGTTATCAGGCGTCGACGCAACACCGTAGGCCTCAGCCAAGTGCTCCCTCCGGGCTTCGCTGGGCTCGGACACCAGCACCCGGTCCACCGGATACTCACCCTGCAGCAGGCCCTTGATGATCGCCTCAGCCATGTTGCCGCCGCCTAAAAATCCTATCTTCTCTACTGTTCGCATCATGATTCGCTCACCCTTCCTGTCAGTATCAAAAACTGTGATCAGCACTGTCTAACATAATCCCGCTGAAAATTCATCAATCCCCGTATCAAAAAGCAGCACGCGTCGGGAAAATCACCTTGACAGACGCTGCCCCGGGGTATACCTAGAATCTGATTCTGTGCAGCGCTCAATACCCACACCATAAACGCCCTGAGGAAACCCTATGGACCTGTGGTACACCGAAAAACACACCGACCATTCCGGCATCACCCTGCGGATTAAAAAGACCCTGTTCTCCGGGAAAAGTCCCTTTCAACAGCTCGATATCGTCGAAACCGAGGATTTCGGACGGATGATGCTGCTCGATGGTCTGGTGATGGTCACCGAACGGGACGAATTTGTCTATCACGATATGATCACGCATCCTGCCCTGTTCACCCACCCCGCCCCGAAGAACGTCCTCGTCATCGGTGGTGGTGACGGCGGTTCGATCCGGGAGATCGTCAAGCACCCAGGCGTTGAGCAGGCGGTACTCTGCGAAATCGACGGGCTTGTCATCGAAAAGTCGATTGCGCTGCTGCCGACCATGGCCTGCGCCATCGATGGCAGCGATCCCCGTGTCACCCTCCATGTCGATGACGGCATCGCCTACATCCGTGAGCATCAGAACGCTTTCGATGTGATCCTTATCGATTCAACCGATCCCATCGGCCCCGCGGTGGGCCTGTTTGAGGAAGAATTTTACCGGCTGGTCAACGGTGCCCTGAAGGAAGACGGCATCATGGTCGCTCAGAGCGAATCGCCCTTCTACCACGCCGAAATCCAGAGAGCAATGTACCGCAACCTGCGCGCGGTCTTTCCGATCGTCGAAATGTATCAGGCCTTTATTCCCACCTACCCCAGTGGGCTGTGGAGCTTCGCCTTCGCCAGCAAACGCTATCATCCGGTCGACGATTTCGACCGACAGCGGGCCGCAAGCCGCCCCTTTGCCACCCGCTACTATAATGAAGATCTGCACCTGGGCGCGTTCATGCTGCCAACCTTCGCCCGGGAGAACATCTCAGCATGACCCTGCGCCGCACTCCGCCCTGGTCCCCGAGCAAATCGGCCGAGCTTTACGGCATCCGCCGCTGGGGCCGGGGTCACTTCGATATCGACGCGCAGGGTGATGTCGTCGTCAAGGCTGACATCGACGGCAACAGCGTCGCGGTCTCACTGCCGGATATCATCGACGGCCTGAAACAGCGCGGCCACGCCATGCCCCTGCTGCTGCGCATCGAGAACCTGCTCGACGAACGGATCGCCCTGATCAACGAAACCTTCCGCACCGCCATTGGGCAGGCGAACTACGGTGGAGAGTACCGCGGGGTATTTCCGGTCAAAGTCAACCAGCAGCGACAAGTGGTCGAAGAGATCGTCCAGTTCGGGCAGCGCTACGGGCTCGGTCTCGAAGCAGGCAGCAAAGCAGAATTGGTTCTGGCCCTCAGCCTTCTTCCGGAAAACGGTCAGCTGGTTCTCAACGGTTACAAGGATCGTGAGTTTATCGATCTTGGCCTGTGGGCGACAAAGCTCGGCTACCGCTGTTTTTTTGTCATCGAATCCCCGGCGGAGTTGCCGCTGCTGCTCCAGCGCAGTGCTGAACTGAACATCATTCCCCAACTCGGCGTGCGGGTCAAAATCTCAGCCCGGGTCGGAGGCCTCTGGACCGAAACCAGCGGCGACCGCAGTAGTTTCGGGCTCAGCACCCCCCAGCTGATTACGGTAATCGATCAGCTGAAACAGCAGCAAAAACTGTCCTGGCTGCGCATGCTGCACTGTCACTTCGGCTCGCAGCTGCCCGACCTGGAACAGATCAAAACCGCCATTCAGGAAGCGGCCTGCATCTATGCGGGTCTTGTGTCTGAAGGGGCACCGATGGACCATATCGACTTCGGCGGCGGGCTGGCCGTCGACTACACCGGCGCGCAGACCAATCATGTCCACTCGCGCAACTACACTCTGGACGATTACTGCACCACACTGGTCACAACCCTGAAAGGCACCTTCGATCCCCTCGGCGTAGCGCACCCACACATCGTCACCGAATCGGGGCGCGCTACAGTCGCGCACACCTCGCTGCTGCTGTTCAACATCCTTAACGTCATGCCGTTCGAGCCACAACCGCAACCAACAGCGAGCGAAGATCCTCCCCCCGAACTGCTCGCCGAACCGCAACAAGACACGACCCGTAGCGAAGCAGATGCGGCCGACATCTACCAGCGGTCGCTATCGAGTCGCGACAAAATCCGCCAGGACTTTCGCGACGGCCGAGTCAGCCTGAGACAACGGGCACAGGGTGAAGACCTGTTCCTGCACGTGGCAGGATCGCTGGCGGCACAGCTTACGGACCAGAGCCAGGAATCGACCACCCTCGCCGCCCTGCGCCGCCAGCTGGCCCATATCTATTACGGGAACTTCAGCGTTTTTCAATCGCTGCCGGACAGCTGGGCGATCGATCAACTGTTTCCGATCATGCCGATTCACCGCCATTGCCATCCACCGGAGCATGATGCGATCATCTCCGACCTGACCTGCGACTGCGACGGCAAGCTCGATCGCTTTATCCTCGGCAACGGTGAAAGTGACACCTTGCCGGTTCATCCGCTAAAAGAGGGGGAGGAGTACCTGATCGGGGTCTTTCTGATGGGGGCCTATCAGGAGACCATGGGCGACCTCCATAACCTACTGGGCGATACCCACGTCGCCAGCATCCGCATCAACAGCGACGGCAGCTTCGATCTGGTCAAGGAGATTTCCGGGGACTGCATCGCCGAGGTACTCAGCTACGTCGAATACCGGCCCGAGGCCCTCCTCGACAGGATACGCCAGCGCGCCGAGTTGGGGGTGCGCAACGGACAACTGACCATCGGAGAGCGGCAGCAGTTCCTCGACCAGTTTACCAGAACATTCCGCGGTTACACCTATTTTCGGACCTGACAAGGAGAAGAGGATGACAGAGACAGAGCTGAAGAACTTTCACGGTAAAAACGGGCAGCCCGCCTACGTTGCCGTCAGTGGTGTGATCTATGATGTCTCCGCAAGCCCCATGTGGCAGGATGGCAACCATGTCGACCAGCATCAGGCCGGAAGTGATCTGACCGAAGCGCTCAAGAGCGCCCCACATGTGCGCTCGTTGATTGAACGTTTTCCGGTGGTCGGTCAGCTGAGCAAAGAAGAGCTCCCGAAGAAGCGCAAATCGTGCACAACCTTCGGCATCTTCGCCGCGATCGCCATCGTCCTGATCATCGGCTGGCTGTTTCTGTTTTAAAGGGGAAGGCCCATGGCATCCACCAAGCTGCACGAAGAGCCCATCTACCGGGGAAAGATCGTTGATCTGGCCCGCGAAACCCACCGCCTGCCCGACGGTCGCGAGGCCGGTTTTGAGGTGATCCGTCATCCCGGTGGCGCAGCGGCCCTGCCGGTATTGGAGGACGGCCGACTGATCCTTATCCGCCAGTTCCGACCCGCCATTGAGGGTCATCTGCTCGAAATCCCCGCCGGGCGGCTGGAACCGGGCGAAGATGGCCGCAGCTGTGTCGCGCGCGAGTTGGAAGAAGAGATCGGCTATAAAGCCGGGCGGTTTGAACCCCTTGCAGATATCTACAGCTCGGTCGGATTCTGCAACGAGCAAATCTTTATCTATCTGGCAGAGGACCTGCAGCAGACAACCCAGGCGCTGGAGCTCGATGAATTCATCGAGCTCCAGATCATGACCCTCGACCAAGCCCTCGACAAAATGAACGCCGGGGAAATCCGGGATGCCAAAACCCGGGTGGCGCTGCTGGAATACGCCCTCAAAGCCGGGACCCGCTGATGTCCTTTTTGCCTGCCGGCTACGCGTCCCCCGTCGACCTGCCGTTCAACCGGGCCAGCCTGAAAGATCACTTTAAGCCCGAAGCTCCGGATGCAGATCCCGGCGGCGCAGGTGTCTGGGTTCTGCTGCAGAAGCAGAGCCTGATCGTTGTCTCCGGCGGGTCTGCACCGACTCTGCCCACAGCAGAGCGTGCACCACTGGATGCGGTCTCTTCAGCACAACCCCTCTATATCGGACGCTGGCAGGGGCAACCCTGTCGCCTGCTGGCAGTGTCGCAACAGGTGCCGATTCCACAGCACCTCACAGCCGAGCCGCTCCTCGCACGCGATCCCCACCTGACCCTGCCCCTGCTAAGCTTAGGCGGACTCGGGCACATGATCCTCCACTGGGAGACAGTCAGCCGCCATTGCGGCAACTGCGGCGGCGCAATGATCCACCTCGATGGAGAATGGGGCAAACAGTGCCAGCAATGCCCGGCCACTCATTTTCCGCGCATCCACCCCTGCGTCATTGTTTCGATCCAAAAAGATGATCAGCTGCTGCTGGTACGCAAGGCCGAATGGCCGGACAACCGTTTTGGTCTGGTCGCGGGCTTTGTCGATTTCGGAGAGAACTTCGAAGAGGCGGTGGCCCGTGAAGTCCGGGAAGAAACGGGCATCGAGATCTGCAATATCCGCTACATCGGCAGCCAGTGCTGGCCATTTCCCAGCCAGCTGATGGCGGGATTTGTCGCCGATTACCGTGCGGGAGAACTCGTGCTACAGGACAGAGAACTGTCCGAGGCCGAGTGGTTCGATAAACAGAATCTCCCCACCCTACCCCCTCAGCGCAGCATCGCCCGCTACCTGATCGATGCAGCCCGCTGAGCTACGAACCGGCCGTCACCTCGAACTCCGGTGGATCAGCAATCACCTTCTTGACCGCACACTCTTCGGTCGCGCGGATGATCGCTTTGCGATATTTGTCGGGGAAGCCATCCGGCAACTGGATATTCATCTTCACCCGCATCAGTTTTCGGGTTTGCGGATCACGTTCGAAATCGAGAGTTAAACCGAGGCCCTCGGTCGACAGATTGCGCTGCTGGCAGAACCGTAGCGCGAAAAAACCGGAACAGGTCCCTAACGACGCCAGAAAAAGATCGAAGGGAGATGGCGCTGTGCCCTCACCGCCATTTTGCTCCGGTTGATCGGTCAGGACGTTAAAACCATCGATTTCGGCCGCAATCGCAAGCCCTCCGGGAAACGAAATTTTCATCGACATCGCATGTCTTCTCCTTTCTCTGGCTATGAACAGGGACTCTTGTCTTCATCGTCCGCAAACAGGCTGTTGATCCCGGCAAAAAAATGGCTGGCTTTGGACTCCTGCTCCTCCTCGGTGCTTGGAGTCAAAGCATCGCGGCCGAGGCGATTGATCACCCGATCGGGGATTTCGACCAGAAAACGGCTGGGATCACGCTGTTCCAGTTTGCCGAATTTGCGTCGCCGGCTGGCTCCGAGCAGGGTCAGGTTCCGCTGTGCGCGGGTGATGCCGACATAACAGAGGCGGCGTTCCTCATCGATATCAAACGTCTCATGGATCGATTTGGTGTGCGGCAGATAGCCTTCTTCCATCCCGGCCAGAAAGACGACCGGAAATTCAAGGCCCTTGCTGGAATGGAGGCTCATCAGCACCACCGCATCTTCGTTGAGCTTTTTCTCTTTTTTATCATCACCCGGCGCGACTTCATCGAGCAGTGACACCTTGTCGAGAAAGCCATTCAGGCTGGGATTGTCATCCCGTTCCAGATAGCTGGCCAGCGCGTTGGTCACCTCTTCGATATTCTCAAGACGCCGGCGGGCGCGACCGAGGTCACCTTCCTGACGGTAGATTTCATCGTCAAATTTCAGCTCTTTGAGCAGATCCGCCAAGGTCGTCGGCATCTGCTGGGCGTTTTCGAAACGGCCGCGATAGTGCTCCATCATCCGCACAAAATTCTGCACCGCATCGCAGGTTTTCTGACCAAGATCTTCGACCAGTTCTGGCTGCTTGAGGATTTGCCAGAGAGGGCGCTCCAACGTTGCCGAAGTGCGGATCAGACGGTCCGCGCTGGTGGTCCCGATCCCTCTGCGGGGGTAATTGAGAATCCGCAGCAGGTTGACCTCATCGAAGGGATTGGTCAACACCTTGAGATAGGCAATCACATCCTTGACTTCCTTGCGATCAAAAAACTGCTGACCGCCAATCAGCACAAAGGGAATATTTTCGTAGCGTAACTGCTCCTCGAAAGCACGCGACTGGCTGTTGGTCCGGTAGAGGATCGCAAAGTCTCGGTAGGCCAGATCCTTGTCGTAGCGCACCGCGTGAATCCGTTCCATCACCTGCCGGGCTTCGTCCTCGTCGTCCTCACACAGCAGGTAATCGATCGCCGCACCTGACCCGTCCGCGGTCCACAGGGCCTTCTCCTTGCGGTTTGTATTATGCTTGATGACCGCGTTGGCCGCCTCAAGGATATTGCCGGTCGAACGGTAGTTCTGTTCCAGCTTGATGATCCGTGTCTGGGCATAGTCATGCTCAAAGTTGAGGATAATGTTCACATCCGCGCCGCGGAAACCGTAGATCGACTGATCATCGTCGCCGACCACACAGAGGTTACCGTGGGCCGCGGCGAGCAGTTTGAGCAGGCGGTACTGGACCGGGTTGGTGTCCTGATATTCGTCGACCATCTGGTAGCGAAATTTCTGCTGGTAATAATCGAGCAGATCGGAATGGTCTTCCAGCAGCCGCACGGTCAACATCAGCAGATCGTCAAAATCGACGGCATTAAAGGCTTTGAGCTCTTTCTGATAACGGGGGTAGACCTTCGCAGTCCAATGGCTGACCGGATTCAGCCCGGTGGCGCGGAAATCGTGCGGACCGATCAGACGGTTCTTGGCGTCGGAGATCTGCCACAAAACCTGATCGGCGTCCTTACTAGTAGCATCTGCATGTTCGTCCTTGAGCAGACGTCTGACCAACTGCTGCTGGTCGGAGGACGCATAGATAGAAAAATTCCGCTTGAATCCGAGCCGGTCGATATGAGCCTTGAGGATCTGCACGCAGAGCGAGTGGAAGGTGGAGATCACCATCCCCTTAACCGCGTCGCGGCCAACCATCTCTTCAACCCGCTCACGCATCTCCCGCGCGGCCTTATTGGTAAAGGTCATCGCCAGAATCTGCCCGGCCGCGACGCCGCGCTGCAGCAGGTGCGCGATACGACAGGTAATCACCCGGGTTTTTCCGGAACCGGCCCCGGCCAGCAGCAACAGGGGGCCATCTGTGTGTTCGACAGCAGCACGCTGCTGGGGATTTAAACGATCGATATCAAACATAGGTCCATCGTCCACGGGGCAACCGAAAAATTGGCGCCGTGGCTAACTTATCAAAACAAAAGAAAAAAACGACTGATTTCAAAACAACATTCCGGGCTGTTAAAAAAAACGCCGCATGCTGAATTCCCGATTGATTCACCCGACGCTCTCTGTTAGATTACGCGCCATGTTTAAAGCAGCTATTCTCCTTATCGGCCTGATCTGGGCATCGCTTCTGTTGATCTCCTGGGGTGGTTCTTCAACCCCGCAAGCCTCGACAGAACAGATGGTCGACATATCATCCCGATCCTGATTTCCCCTTCGGAACATTCTTTGAAGCGGTTCGCCGCTTGTACGCCCCCCTTGTCTCAATCGGCCTGAAAACAAGCCCCCTGCGCTGTCCCGCGGCGTGCCAGTTCGTCGTCGATGGCGTTTAACACTTCCCACTTGTTCATCGACCAGAGCGGTGCCAGCAGAATATCACGAGGTCCGTCACCCGTCAGCCGCTGGATCAGGGTCTGCGGCGGCAGCCGTTCGATGACATCGACCGCGAGTTCAACATATTCCTGCAGCTCGAGGATCGGCACCTGACCCTGTCGATACAGGTCTCCCAGCGGAGTGCCATCGAGCACGTGCAGCAGATGCAATTTGACTCCATCGACACCGAGCCGCGCCATCTCATCGGCCGTCGCCAGTATGTCTTCACGGGATTCGCCGGGCAGCCCGAGAATGAGGTGAACACAGACCTGCAAGCCACGTTCTTTCGCCTCTTGATACGCGCGCAAAAAGCAGGCGTAATCGTGGCCGCGCTGCAAGTATGACAGGGTCCGGTCATGAATCGTCTGCAGGCCCAGCTCCAGCCAGAAATAGGTGCGCCGGTGGTAGGTTTCGAGCAGATCGAAGATCTCGGGCGAAAGACAGTCCGGACGGGTCCCGACCGCAAGGCCGACCACGTCCTTTACCGCCAGCGCCTGATCGTAACACTCGCGCAGGTAAGGAACCGGAGCGTAGGTATTGGAATAAGGCTGAAAGTACGCGATAAACCATTTCGCCCGGTACTTGCGGCTCATGATCTCTTTAGCGGTTTCCAGCTGCCTGGCAATGGTTTCACCCCGCGCAATCCCGGTCGATCCCGATCCACCTGGATCACAAAACAGACAGCCGTGCCCCTGACGCCCCCCTTCACGATTGGGACAGCCGAATCCCGCATCGATGGAGATCTTGTGAACCCGTCCGCCGAAGCGCTGTTTCAAATAGCTCGAATAGAGATGAAAAACTTTCTTTCGCATGCGCGGCACTATGCCAGTTCGATCTTCCGGGAGCAAGCAGAGAACAGCGGCAGCCCCTCCACCTCAGGGCTCATGACCCCAGATTCGAATTGACAGCCCACCTCAACTTCTCGTATACAGGTTTAAATTCAGCAAGATAGTTCATTCAACGGGTGGGAACAACAGTCGGACCATCCACTGCAACCCAGACAAACGAAAGGACGAAGCAGATGCTTTCACGGCAAGACGGTTTTACCCTGATAGAACTGGTCATGGTCATCGTGATCCTCGGAGTCATGGCGGCGGTCGCCATCCCGCGCTTCTACAACCTCAGCCCCGAAGCCAAGCAATCTGCAGTGGACGGCATCGCCGGCGCTCTCGGTTCTGCCTCGGCCATCAACTACGCTGTCCGCAGCCAGAAAGCGACGAACGGCTCGGCCATTGCGGACTGCGACGATGTCCCCCTCGCCCTTGAAGGGGGCATCAACACCACTGTTTATGAAATCGTCCCGGCGGCCATCGCCAATGGCACAACCGCTACCTGTACGGTACGCCGCAAAGATGACACAAGCATCGCTCAAAACTTTGTCGGCCACGGTATCTCCTGATTTTCATATCAACAGTTCAACGCAACAGGGGCGATCGGATCTGATATCCGGTCGCCCCTGTTTTTTTTGTGGCTCGCCGCGCTACTTATCGCGTAGGCGATCAAGATACTCCTGCCATTCGATCGGCAGCAGCGAGCGTTTCTGGTTGTTGCACACCTTACAGGCCGGCACACAGTTACCCTTGGTGCTGCGTCCCCCCCGCGCCACCGGAACGATATGATCCAGAGTCAACTCCTTGGGCGGAAACGACTCCCCGCAATAATGACAGACCCCCTGAGCAATGCGATTACGCCACCAGTTCTGCTTGCGCAGCTCCCGGGCCTTTTGCCGTTCCCGGCGCATGCTCTCTTCGCTGACTTCAATCTCCACCTCTAGACTCCCTTATAGCACGGCGCTAAAACGTCAAGATGTGGCGATTATTGCACATTTCTGCCATTTATGCGACAGTACGGGGCTTGCCCTGCAGAACCGCTGCTTCTGGCAGCGCAACCAGGAACCGGGAACAACCCTATGAAAATTCTGATCATCGGCGCCGGACAGGTCGGCTACTTTCTGTGTGACCGTCTCTCCCAGGAGGGGCACGAAGTCACCCTTATCGACCAGAGTGAAGAAAAGATCGAACGGGCCCAAGACCGCCTCAACGTCATGGGCGTCACCGGCAATGGTGCCAGCGCCGAAATCCTCGAGCAGGCCGGCATCACCGATACCGATATTTTCATTGCCGTCACCGATTTCGACGAAGTCAATATCCTCGCCTGCCTGCTGGCCCGCGAATATCAGGTCTCCACCCGTATCGCCCGGACCAAAAGCATCGAATATCAGGCGCAGCAGGCGGTTCTCTCCAAGGAAAAGCTCGGCATCGACCTGCTGATCAACCCGGAAGACGCCGTCGCCGCAGAAATGATCCGCATCACCTGCAGTTCGGGCACCTTTGATGTCGCCGAATTCGCCGAGGGGCAGATTCAGTTCCACGGTTACCGCATCGACCAGGACAGCCCGCTCTGCAACCTGTCCCTCATGGAATTAGGCGAGCTGCGCGGGATCTATCGCTTCGTAGTCGTCGCCATCCACCGCAAGGAAGAGACCATCATCCCCCACGGCGAGGACGTTATCCAGGCCGGCGACCGCATCTACCTGTTTGCCCACCAGAAAGACCTCCCCGCCATCCAATATATGCTGCAAACCAACACGGCGGAAACACGACAGGAAAAACGGCGGGCGCGCCGCTCCTTCATCCTCGGCGGCGGACGAATCGGGCTGCAGATCGCCCAGGGTCTCGAATCCCTGAATTTTCAGGTTAAACTGATCGAGCGCAATGAGGACCGCTGCCAGAAACTGGCCGAAAAACTGGACAAGACCGTCGTCCTGCACGCCGAGGGGAGCGACATCCAGACCCTCAAGGATGAGGGCATAGAAAATTCTGATGTCTTTATCGCCGTCACCGATAATGACGAAACCAATATCCTCACCTGCCTGCTGGCCCGGCAGAACGGGGTGCAGCGCACCCTGGCGCTGGTCAGCCAACCGGAACTGATCGATCTGGCCTCCGACCTCGGCATCGATGCGTGTATCTCGCCGCGACTGGCCGCCGCCGCGACGATTCTGAAGTTTATCCGCAGGGGAGATATCATCTCTCTGGCGACCATTGAGGGGAGCAACTCGGAAGTTTTTGAGCTGCAGGTCCGCGAACACAGCGGCATCCTCAACACCCCGCTGCGCGATCTTCACTTCCCGCGGGGCGCCCTTATCGGTGCGATCGTCCGCGGCAGCGCCTATGAAATCCCGACGGGTGAAAGCGTCCTGCTGTCCGGCGATCGGGTCGTCATCTTTGCTCTTCCGGGCGCACTGGCAAAAGTGGAGAGGTTTTTCGACTAGATGAACCTGATTCTCACCCTGAGGATACTGGGCGCCCTGCTCATCTGCCTGTCCGGCACCCTGCTGCTGCCGATCCCCTTTTCTCTGTTTTATAAGGACGGTGCCTGGACCGCCTTTCTCTTTTCCGCACTGATCAGCCTGATCATCGGCAGCCTGCTCTTCTATCGCTGCCAAAGTCGCAAGGACATGTCGGTGCGGGAAGGGTTTGCCATCGTCACCTTCGGTTGGAGCTTTTTTGCACTGTTTGGGGCGCTACCCTATCTGCTGTCCGGTGCAATTACAGCCCCGATCGATGCGATCTTCGAGACCATGAGCGGGTTCACCACCACCGGCTCGACCATTTTAACCCAGATTGAAGGCTTCCCCCCGAGCCTGCTGTTCTGGCGGGCGCTGACCCACTGGATGGGCGGCATGGGGATTATCGTCCTATCGTTAGCGATTTTGCCGATGCTGGGCGTCGGCGGTATGCAGCTGTTCAAAGCCGAAGTACCCGGCCCCACCGCCGACCGACTGAAACCACGTATTCAGGACACGGCGACGCTGTTGTGGGGGGTCTACCTGCTGCTGACAGTCCTGGAAACGTTCCTGCTGATGCTCGGCGGCATGAGTTTCTTCGATGCCATCTGTCACGCCTTCGCCACCCTGGCCACCGGTGGATTTTCCACCCGCGATGCCTCCGTGGCCGCGTACGACAGCGCCTACATCGACGGGATTATCACCCTGTTCATGTTTCTTGCCGGAGTCAACTTCACCCTCCATTTTCAAGCATTGCGCGGCCGGTTGCGCGATTTTCACCGCAACGAAGAGTTCCGCTGTTATCTCGGCATCACCCTGTTTGCGACCCTGCTGCTGCTGATATTCAACTGGAGCGGCGGTATCTACCAATCGTTCGGCGACAACCTGCGCTACAGCCTGTTTCAAGTTTGCTCGATCCTCACCACCACCGGCTTTGGCACCGCCGACTACGAACTCTGGCCGGTCATTACCCAATATATTCTGGTGCTGCTGATGTTTATCGGTGGCTGCGCCGGCTCCACAGGTGGCGGCATCAAGGTCGCTCGGGTTCTGCTGCTGTTCAAGCATGCTCAGGTGCAACTGTTTCGCCTGATCCATCCCCGCGCCGTACGCCTGGTAAAACTCGGGACCCGACCCGTCGATCGCGAGGTCATTCACGCAATTCTCGGCTTCTTTGCTCTTTTTATCGGGGTCTTCGTCACCGCGTCATTACTGATGGCGGCCTGCGGGATGGACCTGATTTCGGGCGGGGCGGCTGTCGTCGCCTGTCTCTCCAATATCGGCCCCGGGCTCGGAACCGTGGGACCGACAGACAACTACGCGCACATCCCGGTGCTTGGTAAGAGCGTGCTGATTTTCTGCATGCTGATGGGACGGCTCGAACTGTTCACCGTGCTGGTGCTGTTCTTCCCCTCCTTCTGGCGCAAATAAAATCAACAGAGTCCAGCCGTAAAACCAGAAGGCCCCCATCTTCCTTATTAAGAAAGATGGGGGCCTCCCCCCTCCTGGTCCCCCTAAAAGGGATCGGGTTCGTCTCATTGAAGTGTGTACAGCATACAGGTTGATTCTGACATTTTTCTGAGCAGGGTATCTATTTCACGAAAAAAGCAGAAAAAAGATGATTAGTTTTCCCCATCAGCTGCCGCACAAGATGTTACTTTTGTAACATCTTGTGCATAAAAAAAAGGGGCCCACCCGGGACCCCTTTCAGGTTCTTCGCTGAACAAACGACCGTTAACGCAACATGATAAAGCCCATCTGTCGGCCGGTAACGCCCTGATCGCGGCGATAGGAAAAGAACAGCTCCTGATGACAGCAGGTACAGTCTTCAGCCGCTTCGATAGAAGACGCCGCCAGACCCGCCTGCTCCAGTTGAAGCCGGCAGCTGAGCTGAAGATCGAGATGCCAATATCCGAGACGAACCTCGCTGGAGATATCGTCCCAGAAACCGGTCCCCTTCCGGAAGGCTTCACGCACTGGCCGGTCAACCTCAAAGCGGTGGGCCCCGATGCCCGGACCGATCGCGGCGCGGATCTGATCACTGCGGCAGTGAAAATGCTGAACCATGGCGCGGATCGCCTTACCGATCAGCCCATTGGCGGCACCGCGCCAGCCGATATGGATTGCAGCGATGACCCTTTTATTGGGATCCCACAGCAGAACCGGAAAACAATCGGCGACCAGCACGCCGAGCATGATACCCGGCTGGTTGGTCACGATGCCGTCCGCTTCGACCGTTAAAAAATGACTGAGATCTGGGTTTGGCTCGTCGATCAGCAACAGGTCGTTGCCATGCACCTGATTCACTGTCAGCAGACGGTGCAGCGGAACATCGAACGCCCGACAGAAGGTCGAACGGTTGCCTTCAACGTGGGCCTTCAGATCGTCGGTATTGAGGCCAAGGTTCAACGAATGATAAGGGGGGCGGCTCACCCCGCCGTTACGGGTGGTAAAACCGGCTACCAGCCCTTGGCTCATATCCGGATCGGGTTGCAGATAGGTCACTTTTTCCTGTCGGGACTGCTTCATTGTTCTGCTCCGTCGACGGGTTGGCTCTCAGGCCAGCCCGGAATATTTTTCGTCGAGATAGGTTACGATATCCTGAAATGCCGGTGGCGGATCGCTCACCCACTCCATATAGATATCGGTCTCGGGATGAATCAACCCGAGCAGGCGCGCGTGCAGGGCTTGGCCGGGTAGCTCGGCGGCTCGCTTTCGCAGCGCTTCATCGGGCAGAGCCTGCAGCCGCCCGCGCCCGCCGTACATCGGGTCGCCCAGCAGTGGAAACCCCAGCTCCGACAGATGGGTCCGGATCTGGTGGGTCCGACCGGTCTCCAATCGCAGCTCGACCAGAGTCAGTCGATCCTGCGGATAACTGCGCAACACACGCCAATGGGTCACTGCCCGCTTGGCCTGACGCGACAGGCTGCTCATCTTACGCCGATGAGTCGGGTGGCGGCCGATCGGTTGATCAACGGTCCCCTGTTGCTGCGGCAACAGCCCGTGCAGCAAGGCGAGGTAGCGGCGATTAACGCTGTGCGCCTTGAACTGGGCGGCCAGATGCAGATGGCTGGCGTCATTTTTGGTCGCAACCAGCAGCCCGGAGGTATCCTTGTCGATACGGTGGACAATTCCCGGACGCAGCTCTCCCCCGATTCCCGCCAGATCATCACAGTGGTACAGCAGCGCATTCACTAGGGTTCCGGCACTGTGCCCGGCAGCGGGATGTACAACCATCCCGGCCGGCTTGTCAACAACGATAAGCTGCTCGTCCTCATAGAGGATTGTCAGGGGGATATCTTCCGGCTGTGCTTCCAGCGGTACCGGTTCGGGAAGGGTCAAACGCAGGGTCTCACCGCCACGCAATTTGCATGATGCCTTGGCGGGAGACATGTCGAGCAGCACCTGACCCTCATCGATCAATCTTTTCAACTGGGTCCGGCTCAACTCCGGAAGACACTCCGCCAGAAACCGGTCAAGGCGCTCCGGAGTGCGGTCTTCGGGAAAAACCAGCTGGCGGTCATGCTCCATTTACCAGATTGAACTCTCGATTTTCCCCGCCTGTTTGATCATCACGTCAACGATCGCCCGATCAAACATATTGTCGCGGTTGGGCAACTCCGGAGATACGCGCGTGTAAAAATGCTCGCGTCCCTCCTCCAGTTCATCTTCCATCAGTTCGAAAATCGAGTCGTTCTGGATCCCCTCGGTCACCTTGTCCTGATTGTACAGAGCGACATCGGACACGATGGCTCGTGCCAAGCGGTACGCCAATGCCGGGTTTTCAACCTGTCTCGCCATCCTGAAGCCTCCAGTCAGATTATCGCCTCGGTAAAGCCATGCCCAACAAAACCTTGATCGGGTTCAAAAAAACTCTGCCGATTCTAGTAGTTTCACCGCTGATCGGCAAGTACATATTCCGAAAACCCCTTGCAGCACTGAGGCGTCAAGCGATTTTCGACCAATCTGCTAGCGTTCCACGTGGAGACCGTCACCCACGGCCAGGCAGATGCTCTTGTAAAAAAGAGAGCAGTTCCAAGTGGTTGCCACGATAATCGCTCGGCCATCGCCGACCGGGGCGTTCCACCAGATAGGTATCGACCAGATAGGTGGTCATCCCCGCCCCCATCGCCGCCAGATCATGATTGCTGTCGTTGCCGACCATCAGACACTGCTCCGGCGCGATACCGATCGCCGCCGCAACTTCGCGGTAGTAGTGCAGGCTTGGCTTGCAATAGCGACTGTTTTCATAGCTGGTGACATGGTCGAAGCACACCTCTTCAAGCCCCGACCAGCGGCGCCGTGCATCGACCATAAACAGCGGGAACACTGGATTAGTCGCCAGCACGGTCTTCTGGCCGAGCCGTCGGCACAGATCCACCAATTCGGCGGCAGCCGGAATCGGTGCGGTCATCTCCGCCAGATCTTCGACACGCTGCTGGCGATACTGTTCCATCTGGGCCCGAAAAAAATCCGCCTCGATCCCCAACTGCTCGTTCAGAAACCTCAACAGGCGCATCTCGTTGGTCGACTCCCCTTCCGGCTCGGCGATCAACGCCCGGACCCCTTCGAGAAAGACGGATCTGAACCGCTCCGGTTCGGCATGCCCCGAGAAGTACTCCGCCACCCCCGCGACATAGCGCGGAATAAACAGCGACATCCTCACCTGCAGCAGCGTCCCATCAAGATCGAACAGAACCGCTCTGATATGTGCCAGATCGACCTTTTTTCTCACCAATTGTGGCTCCTGCTGAGTGCCTGGGACAGAAGGAAAAACAGAACGATGCCTCTTTCTAAAGGTACCACACACCGCTCCCTCGGGCTACACGGTGCCCGCATCCCTCATCCCACCTGCACAGTGGCGCAAATTCCCTTGACTCTCCATGTTGCTGACGATAAAAAGTTGTTTCACCCTACCAATCCGCACAGGAAGGCCACAGAGCACATGGATGAATTCAGAGCAGAGGTCAAAGAGCTTCAGATCGGGCAACAGATCCGCGGACTGCGTCAGAACCGCCGCATGACCCTGCAGGATCTGTCGGAGCAGACCGACCTGTCAAAACCCCTGCTGTCACAGATCGAAAATGACCAGGTCATCCCGCCACTGGCCACCCTGCTGCGAATCTCCAAAGCACTCAACATCCCGCTCCACACCTTCTTCCAGGAAGAAGACAACACCCAGAAATGCCTGATCGTCCGGGCCGGCGAGGTCGGCCCCACCAATCGCCGCCCCAAGCTCGAAGGACCGCCCCAACCGTACCACTATCAGTCTCTGGCCTACGGCAAAAAGCACAAACATATGGAACCTTTCCTGATGGAGTTTGAGCCTCAGCAGACCGAGCATGTCAGTCAGGTTCAACACGCCGGTGAGGAATTCCTCTACCTGCTGGAAGGAAACGTCGAGCTCTGCTACGGCGATGAGACCTACCGGCTGAGCGCGGGGGATTCCGCCTACTGGGACTCCAACGAGCCCCACAGCCTCAAAGCGGTCGGAGAGCGCCCCGCCCGCGGAATCGCCATCTTCTATTCCAGAAATTGACTCCGGGCTGCGCTTGACATAAGCAGTTAAGATTCTATCCTTGCTGTGCAGCAATACGGATTATCTCAGTCACAGATCCCTTTTTGCATCCCCTCAAGGAGGTTCCCCATGGCAAAAGTCGGTGTTGTTCTGTCGGGCTGCGGTGTTTACGACGGCAGCGAAATTCACGAAGCGGTCTGTACTTTACTGGCGTTGGATCGCGCCGGTGCGGAAGCGATCTGCATGGCCCCCGACGTTGATCAGGCGGTAGTAAACCACCTGACCGGCGAAGAGATCCCCGGAGCCAGCCGCAATGTTCTTGAAGAATCGGCCCGGATCGCCCGCGGCAACATCCGCAACATTACTGATGTTAAAGCCGGTGATCTCGACGCGCTGATTTTTCCCGGCGGTTTCGGTGCGGCCAAAAGCCTCTGCTCATTCGCCACCAAGGGCACAGAGTGCACCGCCAACCCCGATGTCGCGCGGTTGGTGCGCGAAGTCGTCGCCGCGAACAAGCCGCTGGCAGCAATCTGCATCGCCCCGGCACTGATCGCGCGCATTCTCGGCGATGATAAACGTGCCCCTTCGTTGACCGTCGGCACCGACCCGGCCACCGCGGAGGCCCTCGAAACCATGGGGGCACAGCACGTCAACTGCCCCGTCACAGAGTTCGTTGTCGACAAAGACAACAAGCTGGTTTCAACCCCGGCCTATATGCTTGCCGGCAGCATCAAAGAAGCGGCCGAAGGGATCGAGAAAACCGTGCAGGCGGTCCTCGATCTGATCTGAGCACAGGACCAAAACAAGAAAGATAACCGGCCTTGTCATATATTTCAGCGTCTGCTACTATCCAAGCTCCTAACTTTTCGTCAAGGAGGACACCATGGAGAAGTATCGCTGCATCATCTGTGATTACATCTACGATCCGGAAAAGGGAGACCCGGACCACGGGATCGCTCCCGGGACACCCTTTGATCAGCTCCCCGAGGACTGGGTGTGCCCGCTGTGCGGCGTCGACACATCCAACTTCGAACCGCTGTAGCCCCTGACCCACCGGATCTTCCCGTGTCACGAGGGTTTTACACCATCAGGCCCGGACGGCTGTCATACCGTGCGGGCCTTGCCCTGCAGCAACACTACCTCCGCGCAGAAAACCGCCCGGACGCTGACCTGCTGATCCTGACCGAACACCCGCCGACCATCACCCTCGGCCGCAAAACAGACCCGCGCCATCTGCTGACCTCCGCCGATGAGCTGCAAAAAAAAGGGATCGAAATCCATCAGAGCGCCCGCGGCGGCAGCATCACCTACCACGGCCCCGGACAGCTGGTTGGCTATCCACTGATCGATCTGACACGGCACAAAAGAGACCTGCATCTCTTTCTGCGCACGCTAGAAGAGGTGCTGATCGCGGTCCTGCGTCGCTGGGATATCCCCGCCAACCGCAGAGAGCAAAGCACCGGAGTCTGGGTCGGTAACAAAAAAATTGCCTCCATCGGAATCGGGGTACAGGGCTGGGTCAGCTGGCACGGCTTTGCCCTCAACGTCTCGACAGATCTGAACCTTTTTCAGCACATCGTCCCCTGCGTACTGCAAAACGTGCAGATGACCTCGATGCAACAATGCCTGGGCACCGCCCCCGTCCCCGAGACCCTCGAAGACGCCCTGATCCGGCAGTTCGCCGACAGCTTTGCGGCAAGCCACATGGGAGACTATGAAAAACAAACCACTACGCAAGCCTGACTGGTTGAAGGTGCGTTTTTCGGCGGGCGACCGATTCACAGCCATAGACCGCTACCACCGCCGCCAGGGCCTCAACTCCGTCTGCCGCAGTGCGGCCTGTCCCAATCAGGGAGAGTGCTGGAGCCGCGGAACCGCGACCTTCATGATCCTGGGCAACGTCTGCACCCGCTCCTGCCGATTCTGCAATGTCTCATCGGCCACGCCCGGGTCCGTCGATCCGGCCGAGCCACGTAAAGTTGCACAGGCGATCGCCGAACTCGATCTGACACATGCCGTCATCACCTCGGTGACGCGCGATGATCTCACTGACGGCGGCGCGCAGCAGTTCGTCCACACCGTCAGAGAAATCCGAAACCGCGCGCCTCGCTGCCGGATCGAACTGCTGATCCCGGATCTGCAGGGAGATCAGAACAGCCTCACAACAATCCTCAGCTACGCGCCCGACATCCTCGGCCACAACCTCGAAACCGTTCCACGTTTGTACCCACAGGTTCGGCCAGAGGCCATCTACGAACGCTCTCTCAAACTGTTACGCCGGGTCGCAGACAGTACCCCGCTCATCATCCGCAAATCCGGGCTGATGCTGGGGATGGGCGAAACCCGGCAGGAGCTGCTTCAGAGCCTGGAAGATCTGCACCGCGCCGGCTGTCAGATCATCACCCTGGGACAATATCTGGCACCGACCAGAGACCACGTCGCCGTCGAACGCTATCTGCCCCCCGCAGAATTCGCTGAGCTCAAAACCCTCGCAGAGGAAATCGGATTCGATCATGTCGAGTCGGGACCGCTGGTCCGCTCCTCTTACCACGCCGAAGAGCAGCTGCACAGCCGCACGGCAAAACAATCACAGGGGAAATAAATCGATGGACAACTTTACCCTGGTGCGCCCCGAGCACCTCAACCATCACGGCTACCTGTTCGGCGGTGTTCTGCTCAAGTGGGTCGACGAAAACGCCTGGATGGCGGCCTCCCGCGACTACCCCGGCTGTACTCTGGTCACGGTCGCCATGGACGACATCCGCTTCAGCAAACGGGTCGATAACGGCTCCATCCTCCGCTTTCAAATTCAACAACAGGAGCGAGGACGTTCCTCAGTCACCTACCGCGTCGATGTTTTTGCCGACGCACCGGGCGCGCCCACCGAGACCGAAGTGTTTAACACACAGGTCACTTTCGTCCAGGTGGACGGTAGCGGCAGACCCTGCGCACTGCCCCGATAAGCGGGGCGCACATGCCGCGCAAGGTTTGCGCCGGCAGAGAATTTACTCTATAATTTCTGTGGTTTCGCCAGCATCTTCGACTCAACACACGACATCCTCCAGCACCGGATCGCCTCATGAGCATAGACAGCAATGTCAGCCCGCAATGGCTGGAAAACCACTATCAGCTCTGGACAGAAAGCCCCGAACAGGTGTCGGCCGAATGGCAAGCATTTTTTCAGGGGTTCAACCTCGGTCAGAGTCGCCCACCGGTCTCACCCACAGAAAATAAAGCCGCAGCGGTACAGGCCCTCATTCACCGTTATCGCGACATCGGCCACCTGCTGGCCTGTGTCGATCCACTGACGCCTTGCCAGCTCTCTCCCCCGGCACTGCAGCTCGATGAGTTTGGTCTGAGCGATGATGACCTCGATACGGAATTTACCGTCGATCATTTCGTCGTCCCCCGCGCGCCTCTCAAACAAATCGTCGACACCCTCAGCGAAACCTACTGTCGGCACATCGGGGTTGAGTTTACCCATATCCCCATCCTCGAAGAGCGCCAGTGGCTACAAAAACGGATGGAAGAGAGCCGCAACACCCCGCGCCTCTCAAAAAATCAAAAACTCAAAACCCTGCAAAAGCTGCAGGAGGCCACCAGTTTTGAGCACTTTCTCCATAAAAAATTTCTCGGACAAAAACGGTTTTCTCTCGAAGGAGCCGAATCCCTCATCCCCCTGCTCAACCACGTTATGCGCCGCGGCGCCGCCCTGGGGATGAGCGATATCATCATCGGCATGCCGCATCGTGGCCGGCTGAACGTCCTCGCCAACATCTTCGGCAAGCCCCTCGAAAATATCTTTGCCGAATTTCAGGACAACAGTGAATTCAACTTTGTCGGGGAAGGCGACGTCAAATACCACAAAGGCTTCTCCGCCGACCGCACATTTTCCGACAACAGCCGCATCCACATGTCGCTGACGTCCAACCCCAGCCACTTAGAAGCCGTCGACCCGGTGGTCGAAGGCAAGGCCCGGGCACGACAGGACGGCAGTGGCCCCGGAGGGCTGCGACAGATCCTGCCACTGTTGATTCACGGTGACGCCGCCTTCGCCGGGCAGGGGGTTGTCGCCGAAGTCCTCAACCTGTCGCAGCTGGAAGGCTATCGCACCGGCGGCACCCTGCATATCGTCGTCAACAACCAGATCGGCTTTACCACATTGCCGGTCGATGCCCGGTCAACCTGCTACCCCACCGACATGGCAAAGATACTGATGGCGCCGATCTTCCACGTCCATGGCGACACCCCGGAGGCTCTGCTGCAGGCCGCCGACCTGGCGCTTGAATTCCGCCAGACCTTCAAGAAGGATGTCGTCATCGAAATGATCTGCTACCGCAGACATGGCCACAATGAAGGGGACGAACCGTTCTTCACCCAGCCGCAGATGTACGACACGATCAAAAATCATCCCCCCGCGGTGGACCTTTACCGCCAGCAATTGATCGATGAAGGGATTCCGGCCGCAGATCTCGACAAACAGCAGGCACAGATCGATCAACAGCTCACCGCGGCCCTCGGCCGTCCGCAGCAGAAGACAGAAGAGGGTTTCCTGCTGAAATGGGCCGAAATTACACGCGCCTACAGCCACACGCCGGTCGCTACCTCCGTCGAAAAAGACCGGCTCATCGCTCTGGCGACGGCGGCCTCCGACCTCCCCGCCGGATTCGCGCCGCATAAAAAAATCGCCGCGCTGCTGGAGAAGAGGCGCCAGGCGGTCAAAAATGACCGAGTCCTCGACTGGGGCACCGCGGAAAATCTGGCATTCGCATCCCTGCTCGAAGACGGAATCAACGTCCGCGTCTCCGGACAGGATTCGCGCCGTGGAACCTTCAACCATCGCCACGCCGCACTCATCGACAGAAACGACGGCCGCACCCACATCCCCCTGCACCAACTGGCTGAACGACGGGGCAGCCGCTTCCAGATTTTCAACAGCATGCTCTCTGAATTTGCCGTGCTCGGTTTTGAGTACGGCTACTCGGTCGAAACACCCGGAGATCTCACCATCTGGGAAGCCCAGTTCGGCGACTTTGCCAATGGGGCACAGGTCATCATCGATCAGTTTATCGCCAGCAGCCTAACCAAATGGGATCGGGGCAGCGGGCTGGTCATGCTCCTGCCTCACGGCTACGAAGGACAGGGCCCGGAACATTCCAGCGCGCGGATAGAGCGCTACCTGCAGCTGTGCGCCGATGACAACCTGCAGGTCGTCAATCCGACGACCCCGGCGCAACTGTTTCACCTGCTGCGTCGGCAGGTCATGCAGGCCTTCCGCAGACCGTTGATCGTCTTCACCCCCAAAGGGCTGCTGCGTCATCCTTTGTGCACCTCCTCACGGGACGAGCTTACCGACGGCAGCTTCCAGAACATCATCGCCGACACCCTGCCTGCGGACGGCATCAAAAAGGTGCTGCTGTGCAGCGGCCGCATCTACTACGATCTGCTGCAGGAACGCACCGATCGCGGCTGTAGCGATACGGCGCTGATCCGCATCGAGCAGCTCTATCCGCTACACACCGAGCTTCTGACGCGAATCATGGCTCCCTACGGCGCCGATACCGAAGTCTGCTGGGTCCAGGAGGAGCCCGCCAACGGCGGCGCCTGGCACCACCTGCTGCAACCACTGACCGCACTGTTGGGCCGTCAGCCGCGCTATATCGGCCGCAGAGCCTCGGCCAGCACAGCAGTCGGCTCGCACCGCCTGCACAAACAGGAGCAACAACAGATTCTTGACCACGTTTTTTCCTCGACAGAGAGAGAGGACTGAGGATGGAGATCAAAGTCCCGGAAATCGGAGAATCGATCGTCGAAGCTGTCATCGGCCAGTGGCTGGTTGCCGACGGCGACACCGTCTCTGAAGATCAGCCCCTGCTTGAGCTGGAGACCGACAAGGTCAATCTGGAGATTCCGGCCGAAAGCAGCGGGACGGTTCAGATTCTCGTTCAGGAGGGTGAAACCGTCCGCATCGGCGCGGTGATCGGTGAGCTGACGGCGAATTCTGCCCCGGAGCAGATCACACCGCAGGAACTGCCAGCAGAGGACGAAGAGCCTCCTGCTGCGACCGGGGTCGTCGCGGTCAACCCCGCCGTGCCGAAGATCGCTGCGGAACGTCACGTCGATCTCAAAACAGTCACCGGCAGCGGCCGCGACGGACGGATTCTGGTCGATGATCTGCCCGCAGCCACAGGCGTGGAACCGGCCACGGAGCCCACCGCGCCGCCTCCCCCTCAAGAGCCAGCAGCGCCGGCAACGACCGCAGAGGTAACAGTCCCCGCAAACGATGATCGCAGCGAACGGGTGCCGATGACCCCGATCCGCAAGCGGATTGCCGAGCGACTGCTGTCGGTCCGCCAGAAGACTGCAATGCTCACCACCTTCAACGAAATCGACATGCAGCGTTTGATTCAGCTGCGCAGCAATCATCAGGACGCCTTCCAGAAAAAACATGGCGTCAAGCTCGGCTTCATGTCCTTCTTCGTCAAGGCCTGCGTTGAATCGCTGAAAGACTACCCCGAAGTCAACGCCCGCATCGACGGCGACGACATTGTCTATCAACATTTTTACGACATCGGCATCGCCGTCGGTGGCAAACGCGGGCTGGTGGTCCCTGTCATCCGCGCCGCCGAACGACTGCATTTTGACGAGATAGAAAAAACGGTGCGCGACTTCGCCGAACGAGCCGGCAAAAACCGGCTGACTCTCGATGAACTGCAAGGCGGCACCTTCTCGATCAGCAATGGCGGCATCTATGGCTCAGTCCTTTCGACTCCACTGCTCAATCCGCCGCAGAGCGCCATCCTCGGGATGCACGCCATCCAGGACCGCGCCGTAGTCCGCGACGGCCAGATCGTCATCCGCCCGATTATGAACGTGGCGCTGAGCTACGATCACCAGATCATCGACGGCAGTCAGGCGGTCGGGTTTCTCAAACAGATCAAAACCTACATCGAAGACCCGGAAGAGATGCTGCTCGAGCTTTAATCCGGCCATTTAAGGAGACCCAATTCATGCCAGAACAGAGCTATGACCTGATCGTTATCGGTGCCGGCCCCGGCGGCTATGTCGCCGCGATCCGTGCCGCACAACTCGGTTTTAACGTCGCGGTCATCGAACAGCGTGATGCCCTCGGCGGGGTCTGTCTCAACGAAGGATGCATCCCCAGCAAGGCGCTGCTCGAATCGAGTGAGCGCTACCAGCAGGCCTGTCATGGCATGGAGGTCCATGGCGTCGAGATCGATCCGCCCCGACTCAATCTGGCACGGATGATGGAGCGCAAGCAGGAGATTATCGACAAACTGACCGGCGGCATCGCCGGGCTCTTCAAAAAGAACGGCATCAGCCATATCGCGGGCCGCGCGCGCCTGCTATCACCAGGGGACGAGTTCCCGCGGGTTGCGGTGGAGCAACGCGGAGAGACCATCGAGCTGCAGGCCAAGCATGTCCTGCTCGCCACCGGCAGCCGCGCCGCCGAACTGCCCCACATCCCCTGCGACGGAGAGAGGATCTTCACCGCCCGCGAGGCCCTGTCCCTGCCGGAGGTTCCTCAGCACCTGCTGGTGATCGGCGGCGGCGTCATCGGACTGGAACTTGGCTCCGTATGGCGGCGCCTCGGCGCCGAGGTCACCGTCGTCGAGATGCTCCCGCAGATTTTACCGCAGACCGACAAGCAGATGGCCCAACTGCTGCAGCGCACCCTGAAAAAACAGGGGGTCAACATCCTGATCGACACCAAAATCGATGCGGTCGCGACAACAGACAGCGGCCTGCGCGCCACAGTCACCGACAAAAAAGGGGAGCAGCAGATCGACTGCGACCGGATCCTGGTCGCAACCGGACGCCGTGCCAACAGTGAAGATCTCGGGCTGGAGCGGGTCGGGCTCACGGTCAATTCAACCGGCCAACTGGAGATCGACGAAAATTACCGTACCGCCGTCGCGGGCATTTACGCTATCGGTGATCTGGTCGCCGGTCCGATGCTGGCCCACAAAGCCAGCGAAGAGGGCGTGGTCTTCGCCGAGCGTCTCGCCGGGCAACAGTCCCGTGTCGATTACGGTGTCATTCCTGCCGTCACCTATACCGCCCCCGAGGTCGCCTCGGTCGGCCGCAGCGAAGACGGCCTCAAGCGCGACGGCATCGACTACCGGGCCGGTAAATTTTACTTTGCGGCCAGCGGTCGGGCCCTCTGCCACGGCGACAGCGACGGATTCGTCAAAGTACTTGCCTCCCCCGACACCGGTCGCATCCTCGGTGTCCACATCATCGGCCCCCACGCCTCGGAACTGATCGCCGAGGCCACCACGGTGCTCTCCTTCGGCGGCAGTGTCCATGATCTGGCCGTCACCTGTCACGCGCACCCGACCCTCGCGGAGGCTCTGAAAGAGGCGGCACTGGCCGTCAACAAGGAGGCGATCCACGCCTGACGAACGGGGGCTGTTATGCCCTTGACAAAAGACCGGTGTCGATTGACAATTCGTCTTTCGCGAACCCGTTTTTTATCACACCAGACAGAGAAGGATCCCCCTTGAAACCGTTTAAAAAACTGCTGTTGCTTCTGCTCCTGTTCGGCCTGATCGCCGGGGGCATTTTCTATTTTCGCGACACCGACGCTCCGCAGGTCAGCCTCATCCCCGGCAGCGGACCGATCTCGGCAACAACCGAACTGTCTCTCGCAGTGAACGACACGTTGAGTGGCCTGAAGGATCTCAGCGTCACCCTGGTGCAAGAGGGCGGGCGCATTCCGCTGGCAACCCAGCATTTTGAACCCGGCAGCGAAGCGTTCACCACCGCATTCAACCTCAAAGGAAAAAAACTCAAGAACGGCCCGTTTCAAATCGAAATCGTCGCCGGTGATCAATCGATCTATCGACTGGGCAAGGGAAATCAGAGCAAAACGACCTTCGACCTGACTTACGACACCCGCGCACCGATCATCTCGATCCTCAGCAAGGCACACAACTTCAACAGGGGCGGCAGCGGCCTGGTCCTTTATCAGCTTTCTGAAGAGACCAGCAAACACGGCGTCATCGTCGGCGACCGATTTTTCCCCGGCTACCAGCAAGACTCCGGTCAGTACGCCTGCCTGCTGAGCTACCCGTACGACCTCAAAGAGGCTGAGTTTATCCCGCGCATCGTCGCGGTCGATCTGGCTGGCAACGAACGTCAGGCCGGTATCTATTACCGCAGCAAGGGCAAAACGTTCCGCCAGCGCAGAATCACTCTCAGCGACAATTTTCTGCAGATGAAGACTCCGGAGTTCGAAGCGCTGGTTCCAGAGGTCACCGACCCCCTCGACATCTTCCTTTACGTCAATGGTGAAATCCGTCAGCAGAACCGCGCCAAGATGGCTGAACTGGGCCTTCAGACCTCGCCGGTCCCGCTCTGGAACGGCGCGTTTCTGCGGCATCCCAATTCATCGACCGTGGCCTTTTTTGCCGATCATCGCGGTTACTACTACAACGGCAACAAGGTTGACGAGGCAACCCACTTGGGGTACGACCTCGCGTCAGTGGCCCAGGCCGAAATTCCTGCGGCCAACGCCGGTGATGTCCTGTTCGCCGACTACCTCGGCATCTATGGACTGTGCGTCGTCATCGACCACGGCCTCGGCCTGCAGACCCTGTATGCCCACATGAGTCAACTGGACGTACTGGCCGGCGACAGGGTCTCACGCGGGCAGATTATCGGCCGCAGCGGCGCTACCGGCATGGCCGGTGGCGACCACCTGCACTTTGGCGTATTTGTATCGGGTCAGGCGGTTGAACCGAAGGAGTGGTGGGACAACCACTGGCTGACCGACAATATCAACAGCAAGCTTGAACTGCTGACACACTAGCGTCACCCGTGGAAATCATCGATCGGCACAGAAAGGGAGACTGATGAAGAAGCTCATCCTGCTGGTTATTGCCATGCTACTTCTTGCTCTTGGCTGCAGCAAACAGGAAGAAAATTCGAAAACACAGCCTGTGGCTGCGGATAAAGACTCATCAACACAGATCAAAGCCGGCTTTATCTATGTCGGGCCAGTGGGTGATGCAGGCTGGACCTATGCCCATGATCAAGGCCGCATCGAAATGGAAAAACTGCCGTTTGTCGAGCCGTCAACCTACATCGAATCGGTCCCAGAAGGGGCCGAATCGGCCCGCGTCATCACCGGTCTGGTGCAGAAAGGAGCTAATCTGGTCTTCACCACCAGCTTCGGCTACATGGACGCCACCCTCGACGTCGCCCGCCGATTCAAAGACGTCACCTTCATGCACTGCTCTGGATTCAAAAGCGCGGAGAATGTCGGCAACTACTTCGGGAGAATGTATGAACCCCGCTATCTCTCCGGCATCGTCGCCGGCAAGATGACCAAGAAAAACGTCATCGGCTACGTGGCCGCCTTCCCGATCCCGGAAGTCATCCGCGGTATCAACGCGTTCACCCTCGGGGTCCAGAGCGTCAACCCGGAAGCTGAAGTCAAAGTGGTCTGGACCCAGACCTGGTTCGATCCGGGCGTCGAGCGTGACGCCGCCGACAGTCTGCTCGATGTCGGTGCCGACGTGCTGGCCATGCACCAGGACGCGCCTGCCACGATGCAGGCCGCCGAGGCTCGCGGTGCTTACGTGATCGGCTACAACTCCGACATGCGTAAATTTGCCCCCAACGCGTTTCTCACCGCCCCGGTCTGGAACTGGGGTGCGCTCTACACCAAGGTCGCCCAACAAGTGGCGGATGGCAGCTGGGAATCCTCTGCTATCTGGTGGGGGATGAAGGAAGGGCTGGTTGAACTGGCGCCGATGAACCCCAAGGTCCCCGCAGAAGTCAAAGCTCTGGTTGCCCAAAAAGCGGCTGAAATCAAAAAGGGAACGCTGCACCCCTTCGCCGGACCGATTAAAAACCAGCAGGGAGAGACTGTCGTCGCCGCTGGATCCATCCCGGCAGACGGCGATCTGCTCGGCATGAATTACTTCGTCTCAGGCGTTCAGGGCACGATCTCGAACTAAGACTCCGGCGGTCAGTCGGTGGTTTTCGGAGGCATGGTTCATCACCTGCTGCAGAAAGCCACCGGCTGCCGCCATCGAAAGACCCTCCCCTATGCTTCAGATCGAGAAAATCCGCAAAACCTTTCCCGGCGTCGTCGCTCTCGACAGTGTCTCCTTCTCCATCGCTCCGGGGGAGATCCACACCCTGCTCGGTGAAAACGGCGCGGGCAAAAGCACCCTGATGAATGTCCTCACCGGACTCTACCGCCCGGAGAAAGGACAGATTCTGCTGGACGGCGCACCGGTCACGTTGAATTCGCCGCGCGATTCCCTCGGGCTGGGGATCGGCATGGTTCACCAGCATTTCATGCTGGTCCCCGCCCACAGCGTCTTCGAAAACATTCTGCTGGCCCTCGACAATATCCCTCACTTTTTTTCCCGTAAAACGCTCAAAAAAAAGATCGGGAACGTCATCAGAGAATTTGATCTCGACCTTGATCTGGATGCACCGGTGTGGCGACTCTCCATCGGTGCCCAGCAGTGGATCGAACTGATCAAACTGCTGATGCGCAACTGTCGCCTGTTGATCCTCGATGAACCAACTGCAGTGTTGACTCCGCAGGAATCGAAGCGTCTCTTTATCGTCCTGGGAAAACTGAAAGAACAGGGCAAGAGCATTATCTTCATCTCCCACAAAATGCGCGAGGTGATGGAGATCTCCGATCGGGTTACGGTGCTGAAAAAAGGGCGCAGCCTGACAACCCTGCAACGCGGTGATTTTGACGAGAAGCGACTGGCATCGCTGATGATCGGTGAAGATCAGATTCCACAGTGGGAAAAACAAACGCACGTCGTCGATGATGATGTGGTCCTACAGATCGAAAACCTCTCCGTCCACAACGATCGGGGCCTGTCCGATCTGGAAAATTTTGACCTCAGCCTCAAACGGGGAGAGATCCTCGGGATCGCCGGCGTTGCCGGAAACGGTCAAAAGGCACTGGCTGAAGTCCTGACCGGGCTAAAAACTGCGACCGCCGGGAAAATTCTTGCCGGAGAGGATGACATCACCGACAGCACCGCAAAACGTTCCTATATCGCCGGGATCGCGCACATACCCGAAGACCGCAAAAGCATCGGCATCGCGCCCGACATGACGGTGGACGACAACCTGATCATGAAGAGCTTTAAGAGCAGAGCGTTCCGCAACTGGATTTTTCAGGACAGAAAAGCGATCCGGAGCAACGCCGAAGCAAAGATCGACCAGTTTGCCATCAAAGCCGGTCCGGCCGGCAATCCGGTCCGCTACCTATCGGGAGGCAACATCCAGAAAGTCATCATCGCCCGCGAACTGTCGGAGCGCCCGGCGGTGCTGGTCGCCCTCTATCCGACCCGCGGCCTCGACATCGGCAGTGCCGAATATGTTCACAAGGTCATGGCCGACGGTGCCGCCGACGGAATGAGCACCCTGCTGATCTCGGAAGACCTGGACGAGCTGCTGAAAATTTCCGACCGGATCGCGGTGATGTTCCGTGGACGGTTGATCGGCTGCGTCGATCCGCTCAAGACTTCGCGGGAGGAGATCGGACTGATGATGAGCGGAGAGGGGGCACCATGAGGCTGATCGCCGAAAAACGGGAGAACAGTTCCCGCCTGTTTCGCTTCAGCGCCCCCTTCGTCTCGGTGCTGATCGCTCTGTTCGTCGCCGGATTTCTGCTGATATTCGCTGGCGTCAACCCCGGTGAAGCCTATGTGGAGATCTTCCGTGAAGCCCTCGGGTCGAGCTATGGCCTCTCGGAGACCCTGGTCAAAACAACGCCGCTGATCTTCGCTGGCCTCGGGGTCTCGCTGGCCTTCCGGATGCAGATCTGGAATATCGGCGCCGAAGGGCAGATCTACATGGGGGCCATGGGAGCATCCTGGGTGGCGCTGTTCTCCGGCATTCAGAACCACTGGATAATGCTCGCGGCGATGTTCTCCGCTGCCTTCTGCTGCGGCGGCCTGTGGGCCGGGGTGGCCGGTTTTCTGCGCGCCAAGTGGCGGGTCAATGAGGTCATCATCACCCTGCTAATGAATTACATCGCCATCCTCTGGGTCGATTACCTGGTCTACGGGCCATGGAAGGACCCCAAGGGGTTCAATTTTCCGCTCACCGCGCAATTTTCTGATGCTGCTCGTTTCAGCGAATATTTCGACACCCGCCTGCACAGCGGCTTCTTTCTCGCCCTCTTTTGCGCTCTACTGATCTACCTGTTTATGGAGCGCACCATCTGGGGCTACGAGATCAAGGTCATCGGCAGCAATCCCAAGGCCGCCCAGTACGCCGGGATGAAGACCGGCATGGCGATCTTTCTGGTGCTGTTTTTGAGCGGGGCCATCGCCGGAATCGCCGGATTCAGCGAAGTTGCCGGTTTACAGCACCGCCTGCAGCACGGCATCTCCCCCGGCTACGGGTACACCGCCATCATCATCGCCTGGTTGGCCAAACGCAGTGCTCTCGGCGTGGTCATCGTCTCTTTTCTGATGGGCGTGCTGCTGGTCGGCGGTGACAGTTTGCAGATCAGCTGGCAGCTGCCGGTCGCCTTTGTCTACGCCTTTCAGGGATTGATTCTGTTCTTTCTGCTGGCGTCCGACTTCTTTATCCAGTACCGGGTTCGCTTAAAAGGAGGCCGCGCAAATGGTTGAGATCCTGCTCGACGCTACGGTGCGTGCCGGCACCCCGATCCTGTTCGCCACCTTAGGGGCCATCATCAACGAACGGGCAGGAATCATCAACCTCGGCATCGAAGGGTTGATGCTGATCGGCGCCCTGGCCGGGTTTGCCGCAACCAGTCTGAGTGGATCGCTGCTGATCGGTGTGATCGCCGCCTTTGTCGCGGCGCTGCTTGCGGGGAGTGTACACGGCTTTATCACCGTACAGCTGCGCGGCAACCAGATCGTCAGCGGCCTGGCGCTGACCATGTTCGGTATCGGCATCACCGCCCTGTTCGGTCGCAGCATGGTCGGACTCACCATCGCAGGATTCGAGCGCCTGACGATTCCGGGCCTGAGCATGATCCCGGTAATCGGCAAGCCGTTCTTCAATCAGGACGCGCTGATCTACCTGAGCTTTGTGCTGGTGTTTGCCATCGCCTTTTTCTTCTATCGAACCCGCTGGGGCCTGGCACTGCGGACCGTCGGTGAAAACCCGGCCGCGGCAGATACCTGCGGCGTTCCGGTCAATCTCTACCGTTTTCTGGCAGTCAGTATCGGCTCCGGAATCGTCGGTATCGGTGGCGCGTATTTAAGTCTCGCCTCCACTCCGATGTGGATTGAGAACATGTCCGCCGGTCGCGGCTGGATCGCCGTGGCGCTGGTCATCTTCGCCAGTTGGTCGAGCTACCGCGCCCTGGCCGGTGCCTACCTGTTCGGCGGCATCACCGCCATGCAGCTCCGTTTTCAGGCGATGGGCACCACCATCTCCGCCCACATCCTGCAGATGCTGCCCTACATCTTCACCATCCTCGTGCTGGTCATCTCAACCGTGCGCCTCGCCAAAGGCGCCTCCCAGCAGCCGGAAAGCCTAGGTCAACCTTACGACCGGGAGGACCGCAAATGACAGACGCCGCACAAGCCCTGCTGCACCGGATTAAAACCGATGGCGCGGTCGATGGTCAAATCATCAAAGTCGACACCTTCCTCAATCACATGGTCGATCCCACGCTGATGCGCGTCCTCGCCCAAGAGATCGCGGGTCGCTTCGCCGATCAGCAGGTCGATAAAATTCTCACCGCAGAAACCAGCGGCATTATGCTCGCCCAGGCCGTGGCCGAAGAGTTGAACGTCCCCTTCATCTACGCCAAAAAGAAGAAACCGCTGACCATGACCGGCTCCTACGCGGCGGCCAGCTATTCCTTCACCAAACAGGAAACGACCACCCTCTATGTCTCTCAGGAGGTGCTCTTCCCCGCAGAGCGGATCCTGTTCATCGACGACTTTTTCGCCAAGGGATCGACCCTCAAAGCGATCGAGGAGATCGTCTCTCAGGCGCGTGCAGTACTGGTCGGCAAGGCGGTGATCATCAACAAAGGAGTCCGGGAGGACGTACATTCGATTCTGACCATGGAAGACCTGCGGTAAATCTATCCCTTTCGATCGGACACCATACAGGTGCAGGAAAAATCCCTCAACAGACAGATTCTCAGCCTCGCGATACCGACCATCATCGGTTTTCTCGGCATCATCCTCTTTGAAGCGATCGACATCTTCTGGATCGGCAGACTCGGCCCAAACGCGGTCGCAGCAGTGGGCAGCGCGTCCTTCATTCTCTGGACGCTCTATGCGCTGATGAACCTGACCAACACCGGCACCGCAACATTGATCGCACAGTTCTGGGGTTCCGGCGACCGCGAGGCACAACATCGGGTGGTACGCGAAGCTTTCTGGTACATACAGATCTTCTCGCTGATCGCCATTGTTTGCCTGCATTTCACCATCGACGACATACTGCGACTGATGGGGCTGGACCAGAAAACGCAGCAACTGGCACTCGACTACTTCCGCGTCTACCTGTACGGCCTGCCGATGATCTACCTGTTCAATCTGCAGGGCCAGATCCTCAACGCCCAGGGCGCAGTCAGGTTACGGACCGTCATCATGCTCTTTTCACTGGGGCTGAACATCGTCCTTGACCCGTTGCTGATCTTTGGTTACTGGGGTTTTCCTGCACTGGGAATCAGCGGCGCTTCGACGGCAACCCTGATCAGCGAATCGATCGGCGTGCTGATCAGTATCCATGCCATGCGACGCTGGGGCTACATCGGCCGGTTGCGGCACTTCAAACAGATTTCGTGGGTCTATCTGAAGCGACTGCTCGCAATCGGCCTGCCCTCGGCGGCAACCAACGTGACCTGGACCATCGTCTTTCCGCTGCTGACTGTGGTCATCACCACATTCGGTATGGAACCGCTGGCCGGGCTGAACATTGCCAACCGCTGGGAAGGGTTCCCCTACTTCTTCGGCGTCGGCTTTTCGGTGGCCATCAGCACTCTGGTCGGCCGCAGCATCGGCCGCGGTGACCAGGCACATGCCAGACGCATCGCCCTCCGCGGAACAGGGCTGGCAACTCTGGCGCTGGCACCGTTCTCGCTGATGTTCATCATCATCCCCGAACAGCTGATCGGCCTGCTGAATAACGATGCCGACGTCATCCGTCACGGCGCCGAATATCTACGGATTGTCGGGTATTTTGAATTTTTCCTCGCCTGGGAGCTGGTCCTCGAGGGTGCGTACAATGGCATCGGCAACACCCGTCCCTACATGTGGGTGCGGATTCCCCTGACCCTCGGACGCGTGCCACTGGCGTGGCTGCTGGCGATCAATCTGAATATGGGCGTGGCGGGTGTCTGGTGGGCTATCAGCATCACGACACTCCTCAAGGGAGGGCTGCTGATGCTTGTTTATCTTCATCAGGTCAACAGAAAAACCCTCTATACTGCCTGAACCGCACTGCTGCGTTCACCTGAAAAAACAGGCATTTATCGAGTGATGATTGCTCCGAGCGGTGATCCCGTATACTATGTGCCACATCTTGATGAGATTAGAACTGTAAACAGGAGGTCCTGAACCATGTTCAGAAAATTCCGTCTTCATGCCGTACTTATCGTTGCCTGTGCCATCATCATCGTGTTTCCCATGCTGCGCGAAAAGCCTGCCCCGGAAAAAGCCGAGGTCGCCACCCGGGTCGCCAACGATTTTTTCGCCCTGATCGATGTCGATCGGTTTGAGGCCAGCTGGGACAGCGGTTCGAGCTTACTCCAACAGAAAACTTCGCGAAAAGACTGGGTGAAGAATCTGACAACGATACGCAAGCAGTTCGGTCCTCTCATTGACCGCGCCCAGGCCAAAAGCCGCTACACCACATCGGCCAAAGACAGCCCCGACGGGGAATACATCATTCTCGATTACGCGTCCCAGTTCAAAAACCATCCCGACGCCAAAGAATCGATCATCGTCACCTTTGAAAAGGATAACGTCTGGCGCGTCGCCGGCTACCACCTCCAATAGCCGCCACGGGTCGGTACGCCCCATGCTGCGGCTTGACAGCGCCGCCGCCTTGTTGCTAGATTGCGACCCTTGTTCGTAGCACGTCCTTCGGGGCTTTTCTTCTCACTGTCCGGTAGTCACTATGACGCAAAAAGTACTGGTCGCAGACCGATTGTCCCAGCCTGGGCTTGATATTTTCAAGCAGGCGGACGGCATCGAACTGATCTACCAACCGGATCTGACCCACGAACAACTGCTCGCCGCCGTTGCCGATGTCGAAGCGCTGGTGGTTCGCAGCGGAACCCACCTGACCGGAGACGTTTTCAGGGCGGCTCCGAAACTACGGGTCATCGGCCGGGCCGGAATCGGCACCGAAAATATCGACCTCAATGCCGCCAACCGCAAGGGCCTTGTGGTGATGAATACCCCCTTCGGCAGCGCCATCACCAGCGCCGAACATACCATCGCCATGCTGCTGGCGCTGGCACGCAATATCCCCCAGGCCACCCGATCGATCAAACAGGGCCGCTGGGAAAAAAATCTCTTTTTAGGCATCGAAATTTCAGGAAAAACCCTCGGCGTCATCGGTGCCGGGAAAATCGGACAACTGGTCATCGAGCGAGCCCTCGGCCTGCGCATGCGGATTCTGGTTTATGACCCCTACCTGTCAACCGAAGCGGTTCAACAACTCGGCGCAGAACAGGTCGAACTGGACGCACTGCGGCAACAAGCGGACTTCATTACCCTCCATGTCCCGCTGACACCGGAAACCAACAACCTGATCGATTGCGACTTTCTGGCACACGTCAAACCGGGCTGCCGAATCATCAACTGTGCGCAGGGCGGCCTGGTCGACGAAACCGCGCTGGAGGAAGCGATCAAAGCAGACCAGGTTGCTGGTGCCGCACTGGACGTCTTCAGCAAAGAGCCGCCACCGGCCGACCTGAGCCTGCTACAGATGGAACAGGTCATCTGCACCCCCCACCTGCGGGCAGCCAGCTCGGACGCCCAGGTCAACGTCGCTGTACAAATCGCCCATCAGATCGTCGATTTTCTCCAGCACGGGATCATCGTAAACGCACTGAACATGCCGTCTGTCAGCGCCGACCTGCTCGCCGAGGTCCGTCCTTATCTGCAATTAAGTGAACGGATGGGACACTTCATCGAGCAGTACTGCGCCTGCGGCCTCGAAGCCGTCACCCTCGAATATTCGGGCGGCATCGTCGACCACCCCACCGGCTCGATGACCGCAGCATTCCTCAAAGGGCTGCTCTCCCCGATGCTCGGTGACGATGTCAACTATGTCAACGCCGCGCTGCTCGCTGAAGAGCGGGGCATCCGCGTCACCGAAGCACGCTCAAAAACCGCAGACGAATTTGCCAGCATGATTCGTGTTCGCGTCACCGGCAAGACCGGAGAGCACAGCATCAGCGGTGCGGTCTTCGGCGAGACAGACTATCGCCTGGTGCGCATCGACAGCTACCCGGTCGAAGCCGTCCCGGCGGGGCCGCTGCTGGTCCTGCACAATCAGGATCAACCCGGTGTCATCGGCGGAGTCGGACAGGTCCTGGCAGAGGCTGGGGTGAACATCGCGATGATGAATCTATCGCGTCGCAAAATCAACGGCCGCGCCATCTCGCTGATCGGTCTGGACGGAGCAATCTCAGAAAACGTCATGCACCAACTCGAAGCCTTACAGGGAGTTATCTCTGCCGTTCTGGTCACCCTGCCGGACGTCGAAGACACCGACACACCATCCCGGAGTTTATAAACAGATGCGTTTTACCGATACCACCCCGGAAGCCGCCCTGCCCAAAGGGGTCAAAGACTTTCTTCCGCTCAAGGCCGCCAAGGGAGAATTCCTGCAACAGCAACTGCGTCAGGTGTTTTCAGCCTGGGGGTTCCGCCCCGTTATCCCTCCGCAGCTCGAATTTGTCGATGAACTGGACAAGAGCCTGGGCGACGACCTGCGTGAGCGTGCTTTTCGCTTCGACGACCGTCAGAGCGGTCGACTGGTTGCATTTCCGCCCGATATGACCCCGCAGGTCGCACGGATTGTCGCCACCCGGATGAAAGAAGCCCCCCTGCCGCTGCGCCTCTGCTACAGTGGACGGGTTCTTCGTCATGCCGAAGAGCAGGCCGGCAAGGATCGCGACATCTTTCAAACCGGTGTCGAACTGATCGGCCTGGACAGCCCGGAGGCCGATGCAGAGATGATCGCCATGGCGGTGGAATGCTTAAGCGCCGTTGGTGCGCAGCAATTCACCATCGATATCGGTCAGGTCGATTTCTTCCGCGGCGTCATGGACGGCGTACCGCTAACCGGCATCCTCGCCGGACAGGTCGCCGCCGCCATCGACCGCAAAGACAGCTCGGAGCTTCAGACGCTGCTGCAGACCATCGACATCGACGACCGAACCAGAGAAGAAATCCTCGCATTACCGCGCCTGTTCGGTGGCTGCGATGTCCTCAACATTGCCGAAAAAACGGTGCGAAACGACCGCTCCAGGCGGGCTCTGGACAACCTGTCCCACGTCCTGAAAACCCTTGACGTCTACGGCGTGCTTGAACATATCACCCTTGATCTCGGTGAACTGCGCGGCCTCAATTACCATACCGGAATCACCTTTCAGGGGTTCCTGCCCGGCATCGGGCGTGCGGTATGCAGCGGTGGACGCTACGACAACCTCACCGAACAGTACGGCTATCAGGTCCCTGCCACCGGCTTTACCTTCGACGTTTTAAACCTGCTGTTTGCCCTCGACAAGAACCTGGATAAGCAGGTCTCCCTCGGCAGCGATGCGTTGATTTTTGCCAGCGGTTCTGACCTACAGCCGGCTCAGAAGCTGGCGCAGGTGCTCCGCAGACAGGGGCTGTCTGTTGCCCGCGACATCTACGATCGCTCTCTGCAGGAGGCCAGAGAATACGCCCGTAAGGTCAACTTCAACACACTGCTGGTGGTCAACGGCGAACAGGACGAGGTACAGATCATCCGCCTCAACGACGCAACAGAAGAGTTCAAGCCCTACAACGCCCTGCTCACAGAACAATTCAAGATCTAATACTGCGAAACATATAGACAGGAGTGAACGAATCTTATGGCTAATGTAATTATTGTCGGTGCCCAGTGGGGCGATGAAGGCAAAGGGAAAGTTGTCGACATCTACACGGAACACGCTCAACAAGTCGTCCGTTTTCAGGGGGGGAACAACGCCGGGCACACCCTGGTTGTCGGTGACGAAAAAACAGTTCTTCACCTCATCCCCTCCGGCATCCTTCACGAGGGCAAGCGCTGCATCATCGGCAACGGCGTCGTTCTCGACCCCAAGGTTTTCCTCGAAGAGATCGACGGGCTCAAAGACAAGGGGTACCTCAAAGACGACAGTCAACTGGTCGTCGATGGCGCCGTCAACCTGATCATGCCCTATCACCGTGCCATCGACATCGCCCGTGAGAAAAAAGCCGGCGGCAAAAAGATCGGAACAACCGGTCGCGGTATCGGACCTACCTACGAAGACAAAGTTGGCCGTCGCGGTATTCGCTTTGCCGATCTGCTCAAACCCGAAACCTTCACGCGCAAGCTCAAAGAGGTGCTTCCCGAAAAGAACTTCTATCTGGAAAACTTCCTCGGTGAAAAACCGCTCTCCGAAGAAGCGATCCGCGACGAATACCTCGGCTACGCGGAACGGCTCAGAGTTTATCTGGGCAGCGCATCCAGCCTTGTAAATACCCGCATCGCCGCGGGTGATAACGTCCTGTTTGAAGGCGCACAGGGCAGCTTGCTCGACATCGACCACGGCACCTACCCCTACGTCACCTCGTCATCCACCGTGGCCGGAGGAGCCTGTACCGGATCAGGAATCGGACCCTGCCTGGTTGATGAGGTTATCGGCATCACCAAAGCGTATGTCACCCGCGTCGGAGAGGGTCCGTTCCCCACCGAACTGCATGATGAGATGGGTGAGAGAATCCGCAAGACCGGCAGTGAGTTCGGAGCCACCACCGGCCGGCCACGCCGCACCGGCTGGCTGGACATCGTCGCTCTGCGCGAAGCGGTGCGTACCAACGGCCTCACCGGCCTTGCGTTAACCAAGATGGACGTCCTCAACGAGCTCGAAACCATCAAGGTCTGCACCTCGTACCGCTACAAGGATCAGCTGCTCGATGAGTTCCCTTCGGACTACGACATCCTCTGCGAATGCACCCCGGTTTACGAGGAAGTACAGGGCTGGCAGCAGGATATCAATCACATCAAGGACTACGATCATCTGCCACAGAAAACCATCGACTACGTCGAAAAAATCGAAGCCTGGACAGGTTGTCCCGTCGTTCTGGTTTCGGTCGGCCCACGTCGTGACGAAACCATGGTGAGGAAGAATCCGTTCGACTGATCGGTGCTGAAAAAAAGCGGCAAAAAAGGGTTGACGCCCCCAAACGAATAACGTATAAAGGCCTTCTTTTTGTGGGCCGGTAGCTCAGTCGGTAGAGCATCTGACTTTTAATCAGATGGTCGTGGGTTCGATCCCCCCCCGGCTCACCACAAAACTTTGGCACCGCGGAGTCATTTTCCGCAGGGTACCTGATTCAATATAGGTCCCTATCGTCTAGCCTGGCCCAGGACACCGCCCTTTCACGGCGGCGACGGGGGTTCGAATCCCCCTGGGGACGCCAAACTTAAAAACGC
>PKUC01000060.1 GCA_002868865.1 Desulfuromonas sp.
GGAACGAAGTGGATCATCTGGGTGCCCAGTTTTTTAGCCAGAGCGGTAATAAGCTCAGCTTCGCAGTCGGTATTCCGACTGTTACAGATCAGACCGGCGAGACGGACGTTACCGCTGGAGGAGTATTTGAGGATACCTTTGGAGATATTGTTGGCCGCGTACATCGCCATCATCTCGCCGGAGACGACAATGTAGATCTCTTCCGCTTTGTTCTCGCGGATCGGCATAGCGAATCCACCGCAGACGACGTCACCGAGAACGTCATAGAAGACGAAATCGAGATCATCGGTGTAGGCACCCTCTTCTTCGAGGAAGTTGATGGCGGTGATAACCCCGCGACCGGCACAACCGACACCCGGCTCGGGACCACCCGACTCAACACACTTGACGTCGCCGTAACCCCACTTCATGACATCTTCCAGCTCCAGGTCCTCAACGGTACCCAGCTCGCGAACCTTATCCATGACCGTTTCCTGCGCCTTGGCGTGCAGGATCAGACGGGTGGAGTCCGCCTTGGGGTCACAGCCGATGATCATGACTTTTTTGCCCAGTGACGCCAGTCCCGCCACAGTGTTCTGGGTGGTGGTGGATTTACCGATGCCGCCTTTGCCGTAGATCGCGATTTGACGCATTTTTTTTGACTGTTCCATGTTCTGCTTCCTTTCGTTCCCAAATTCCTATTGATGTCAGGCTTAATTTCCCCGCGGCGGCATCGCCCTTGATGTGTCCGGAAAAACAAAACGCAGACAAAATAAAAAACGCCCTACCCGGCCAATCCGGATAGGGCGCCAATGCCCGGCAGCTCAATCATTGCGCTGCTGAATCTGTTGCTGTGGAATCAAAATAGAAAAAGCCCACGGGTGCTAAAAACTGCACCGTGAGCTTCATTGCTTTGCGGAAAGGGTACGCCTGTGTACGCTAACGATTCATCGTAACAGCATAAGCTGTGCCAAAACATGAAAACATCTAGATTTCAAAATATTTGCAGAGTTACTGACTTCACACCACATCCATCATGATTATGAAATGCACAGCACTTGTGCAGACTTTGAGCATTGCGATGAGGTTTTTGACTTGTCAAAAGTTCGGCATCGGCAGATTGCCCCACAGATTTTTGCCGGATACCGGGATCACATCGAGGACCTCTTCGTATTCATAATCGACATCGACGACAAACACGGGCGTCCGCTTGACCCCCAGCTTCAGCACATCATCAACTGCGACGGGCTGATCGTTGAAATCGGTGACCCGAACAAACACAAAGCGCTCAATGTCGTAGACGGTACGGAAATAGCTCCACGTCTTCCAGAAGGAGCGAAACAGCCGCAGGAATTTCCTAACACCGCCTTGAAAACGATGCTCATACCATTCGGACAGATGAGGATAGCGCTTAAGAATGGCGTCAGAGAACCTGGGACCTTCCTCCAGAACCAGGCCGGTCAGAAAATAATCACCCGGCATGATGTAGGCCATGTTCGCCTTTTCACTTTCGAGCAGCACCTGCACTTGCGGCGAGAGCTGAATCTGGCGGAAGAGTGCTTGCATCTTCTCAGGGGGACGTTCATAGACGGAGATCAGCTGCAGATTTTCTACCCGGGTCGTCGGCAGGGTGTCGATCGTATACTGACGAATGGCAACCGCCAGCAGGATTGCAGCGCTCATCGAGACGACAAAACACATCATCAGCGCCAACCAGCGGGGTCTGATCCGGCCGAACAGCAAGAGGAAAAGACGTCCACCAGGGTTGCCGGGTAAGAACATCCACGGCGTCGAACGCATGTATTGCTCATATGCCCCTGGAGCTTCACGCTTCATACGCCACTCTTCGTTACGTGCCAGCATCACATAGACAAACAACATGATGACGTAAAAAATAAGGACAATAAACCGAGGCCAGTAGAACAGCATCCCCAGACCGGAGAGGGCGAGAAACAGATACTGAGGATGACGGAGTTTGGCGTAGGGACCAAATCGAACCACACCCTTGTTGGTCAACCGGCCGTAGTAGAGAGGAATGGCGGCCCCAAAAAATAGAACCAGACCAACGACCAGCAGAACCTGCAGATGGGAGAGAACCTTAATCAACGGATCATCAACAAAGACGAGGTGCGGCAAGAAGAATTCCATCAGCCAGGCGGTCAGTGGCGAAGCCGTAAACCACTCGAGAACCGGACCGTAGATCGCATAAAAATAGATGGCAAAGGGCGTGATCATGATGAACACTTCAAGCCCGATCAGCAGGTAAGCGGCGATCGTCCCGGCCAGCA
>PKUC01000078.1 GCA_002868865.1 Desulfuromonas sp.
GGCCCGCTGCTCGACCGGATCGATCTGCATGTTGAAGTGCCCCGGGTGCCGCATAAAGATTTGACTACTCCTGTTCCTGCCGAGGACAGCAAAACGATTCGTCAGCGGGTCAACAGGGCGCGGCTGGTTCAGCGTGAACGCCTCGCCGGTACCGGGTTGCACGCCAATGCTCAGATGCAGGCGCGGCATATTCAGACGTTTTGTAAGCTGGATAGCGCGGGAGAAAAATTACTGGAACAGGTCACCGACCGTCTCGGTCTCTCAGCCCGGACCTATACCCGCATCCTCAAACTGGCCCGCACCATTGCCGATCTGGCCGAAAGCCCGACGATCGAATCGCTGCATTTGGCAGAAGCGATCCAGTATCGGAGTTTGGATCGCAAAACGTAATTTTTCATTAGTGTTGCCGTTCATCGCGTAAGCTGTTTGCCGGGCTTTGCTTGGATCGCAGGGGCGCTCTGGTGGGTGTGGCCACTGTGCTGACTGCGGTGCTGAGTAGAGCGTAAGTGGTGAGATTGCGCAAAAAGCGAAGAGGCCGGGTTTCGCACCCGACCTCTTCGCTTTTTTACATTGTTTTCTTCGACGCATCCCTGGCTCAGGCAGGCATTCCTTCTTCCGCAGGCTTTCGTGACTGGAACTTTCTTTCCAGCAGCAGATGGAAAAGGATGCCGACGCCGATTCCGTAAGCGGCTCCATGGGTTGCCAGCACGACACCCATGGTGCAGGCCACTCCGGCCTGGATCGGATCTTTTGCCTCTTTGAATCCGTCGACCAGGCACAGGTAGCCGGTCACAAACATGGTTAGGGAGAGACTGATGGGGAGAAAAGGCTTGAAAAACGTCACCAGCGGCAACATGAACATGGCGAAGAGGCCGACCAGCCAGAAGGTTCCGGCGCCACTGTAGATCGATTCCATGGCCTGTCGCCCGTTGCGGTAACGGTCCGCAACGGTTGCGGTGACCGCCGTATAGATCGGTCCGGCCAGTCCGATATAGGGCGCGAACAGTGCGTGGATCGCGTTGCGAATCCCTGTCGCAAGATGGATTCTGTCTGCGCAGGTATCGACGATTTCGTCCGACCGACTTTCTCTATTGGCGTTCTCAACCAGAGACGAGCCGACGATGACGTCACCAAAGGCGATAATGTACGCGGCAACTGCAGTTGCGAAGCCGTTCACGTAAAACTGCCATTCGGGAAAGCCGATGGTCCAAGGCAGGTACTGCCACATCAGGGCAAAGTCAGGCTTGGTGATGCCGAACTCGATATTCGGCGCGGGGAATTCCCCGACAGCAACCCCGATGGCAATGGCGACCAGCATCGCCGGGACCATGCCGTACTTGGAGATCTGGGCGGCGATTTTATACTTTCCCTTCAGTCGCTGGAAAGACAGCGAGAACAGCATGTAGAAGCAGATCAGGGCGGCGATGCCGATAGAGATCGGGTCCTGACTCAGACGTCCGCCCACCTTGATTTCGCCCATGAAGGCGGCCATGCCGGCACCAATCAAAATCCCTGCTTTGATCGAGATCGGTATATTGGTAACGATCTTGCTGCTCAGTTTGGTGATGCCCAGGATGATGAAAATCGCCGCGACCATGATCTGAATGGCCACCAGGGCTTTGATCGCATCAGAGCCCGGACCGTACTGGCTCAGGTTCATGATGATGATTGGGATGCCCGCGGTGATCCAGCCCGGAACAAAGGGAACGCCGAGGAAGGTCGGAATCAGCCAAGCGAAATTGCAGACGAAGGTGTATGCCAGAGCTGCTTCAAACGGGAGGCCAAGATGCTTTTGCAGCCATGGGATCATGGCCAGCCCGACCACAAACAGGACCAGGGCCTGCACGGCTTCCACCATCTCCAGCTTGTAGTGAACTAAGGGTAGCCTGAGCTTAAATGGGCCGCATTTCCAATGTGGCTGTTCTTCTCCGTCTTTTCTTTTGTATAAAGAAAAAGGCATGTTAACTCCATCTGCATAGGGTTTACGGTTACTGGCCCTGTCGAAAATTTGGCGTTTATTGAGGTCGGAAGGTTTTGTGGCCAACCGGCTTGCTGCTCTTAGCGCCTTGTGACGGGGTTCTTTTCTCTTCGAGCAAAATGCTTCTGCAAAAAAAACAATCTTGTCTTCGACAACCGATATTTTATTACACATCTTATGGCAATGTATTATTTGTGGTATAAAATGCCTGTTTTGGTCGAAAAAGCGGTGTTATGATATGGTGTTTTAAAAATATGTCAACAATAAAGCCCTGCGAAA
>PKUC01000074.1 GCA_002868865.1 Desulfuromonas sp.
GGCAAGATCGATATCCTCATCGGCACCCACCGCTTGCTGCAACGAGATGTCGGGTTTCACGATCTGGGCCTGCTGATCGTCGACGAGGAGCAGCGTTTCGGTGTCACCCATAAAGAGCGCCTGAAAAAATTCCGCGCCGAAGTCGACATTCTGACCCTGACGGCGACTCCGATTCCGCGCACCCTGCACATGAGCCTGACCGGCATGCGCGACCTGTCGGTCATCGAAACCGCTCCCGTCGACCGGCTGGCGATCCGCACCTACGTGACCCGCTTCGACGACGATCTGCTGCGCGAGGCGATCCTCCGCGAACTGCGCCGCGGCGGGCAGGTCTACTTTGTGCACAACCGGGTGCAGACCATCGGCGCCATGGCCGATCACCTCAAGGCTCTCGTCCCCGAAGCCAAAATTTCTGTCGGCCACGGTCAGATGGCGGAGAAAGATCTCGAAAACGTCATGCTCGATTTTATCGAGGGGAAGAGCAACCTGCTGCTCGCATCGACCATCATCGAAAACGGCCTCGATATCCCCCGCGCCAACACCATCATCATCAACCGCGCCGACTGCTTCGGGCTTTCGCAGCTCTATCAATTGCGTGGTCGCGTCGGCCGTTCGGACCGCCGCGCCTATGCCTACCTGCTGATCCCCGGCGAAGCGGCGCTGACCCGCGAAGCCCGCGAGCGCCTCAAGGTGCTGCAGGAATTGACCGAGCTCGGTGCCGGGTTCCGCATCGCCAGCCACGACCTGGAGCTGCGCGGTGCCGGAGACCTGCTCGGCGGTAAGCAATCCGGCCCGATCGCCGCCATCGGCTTTGAGCTGTACACCGAGCTGCTCGAGGAAACCATCGACCGGCTGCGCGGCAAAGAGCGTGAAGAGGTCATCGATCCGGAAATCAGGCTCGGTTTGTCCGCCTTTCTGCCCGAAAAGTACCTCCCCGATCCCAATCAGCGGCTGCAGTTCTATCAACGCATGGCAGCAGCAGAAGAAGAGAGCGAGCTGTTCGACCTGGCCGAGGAGCTGCGCGACCGCTATGGCGAGCTCCCCGGCGCGGCTGAACTGCTGCTGGGCACCATGAAGCTGAGGATTCTGCTCAAGCAGCTTAAAATCGAGCTGATGGAATACGACGGCCGACAACTGAGCCTGCTGTTTCATGCCAGCACCCAGGTCTCCCCGGACCGCATTCGCCAACTGCTCACCGAGCAGCCGGACCGCTACCGTTTTTCGGCCGATTATCGTATGACCATCGCCCTGGGACGTCTGTCAACCGCCGACCTGCTGCTGCAGAGTCGCAAAGAGCTGGTCAGCTTGACCACAGCTCCCGCCGCGGAGGCCCGGTGAAAAAAGATCGTTTCCCTCGCCGATCTGTGCTAGCGTCACCCCGCGGCCGCGTCGCTGCGGCCTGTCTGCTGGCCTGCGCGCTGCTGTTAAGTGGCTGCCGGGACACAGCAGAGCCCCCGCCTCTGGTGCAGATCGGGGAACGCACCATCGCCCTGCACCAATTTCAGCAGATCGCCGCGCGCTCAACAGCGAGCGATCCCGATCGGCAGCAGAGCGCCGCAGAGAAACAACAGCTCCAGCGCCAGATCCTGGGACAACTGATCGACCGTCAGTTGATTCTGGCCGAGGCTGACAGGCAGGGGTTAAAAGTCGACGCGAATGAACTGAACCAGGCTCTCAAGGATCTTCGCGGGAGCTACAGCGCCGCAGACTATCAAGAGGTTCTGGTCCGTGCAGGGAAAAATCCCGAACAGTGGCGTCAGCAGACCGAACTGAGATTGCTCACCCGTAAGGTTCAGGAACAGATCACCCGGGACGTCACCATCAGCAGCGATGACGTGCTGGACTATTACCGCAAACATCAGCAACAATTTCAGCACCCCGAGCGGATCAGAGCACAACAGATCACTGTCGAAACGAGGCAACAGGCCGACCAGATCTACAATCGACTGCAATCGGGCGAGAATTTCACCACGGTGGCCCGTTCTTTACCCCATTCAGCCGATCACGAACAGGGAGAAGATCTCGGCTTCTTCGCCCGCGGACAACTCCCCGCAGAGTTCGACAGCGTGCTCTTTACTCTGCCGAGCGGCGCATACAGTACGCCGGTTGCCAGCCCTTACGGTTTTCACCTGTTTCATGTGCTGGAAAAACGCGCGGCAGGGCTTGAATCCTTCGACGAGATCAGGACACAATTGACCGACCGGCTCGAACGGGAGAGCAAGGAACAGGTGTTTACCACCTGGCTGCAGCTGCAGCGCCAACAGACACCGATCTATATCGACTGGACACAGATTTCCGGCGATAATTGAACCATCCGTAGACAAAGGACAGGACGATGAAACATTTATTTTGGCTGTTCACCTTTCTTCTTCTCTGCAGCTCTGCCGCTGCAACCGAAGTCAGCCGGATCGCCGCGATCGTCAACCACGAAATCATCACCACCCTGCAACTCGACAAGGCGGTGGCGCAACAGCGGCAAGGCATAAACGACGAAGAAATCTCGGACGAAGCCCTGCAGCGTTTGCGCAATCAGATTCTGGAACAGAAGATCGAAGAACTGCTGCACAAACAGCGGACTCGGGAACTGGGTCTACAGGTCCGCGACGACGAGCTCGAATCCGCCATTACCGATATTCAAAATCAGAACGGTCTGAACCGCCAGGAACTGATTCAGGCGCTGCAGGCACAAGGGATGGACTTTGACACCTACCGCGAAAACCTTAAAACGGAGATCCTGCGCTACAAGCTGATCGGCCGCGAGGTCGGTGCCAAGGTCGAAGTCAGCAGCCGTGAAATCCGGGATTACCTGCAGGACCATATCGAAGAATATCGCCAAGAACCGACAATCCATATCAGAAGGATCAGCGTCGATATCCCGGCTAGCGCCACCGCTGGACAACGCACTGCACTCGACGACCTGATGGAGGAGATTCGCCTGCAGCTGACCGAGCAACAGAAAGACTTCGCTGTTGTTCTGGCGTCTCTGGGAGATACCGCCAGCGGTGACGATATGGGCAACCTGACGATCGCCGAATTGCTCCCGTCCATTCAGGACGCGGTACGCGATCTTGACGTCGGTGGGGTCAGCGCGCCTGTCGCCCTCGGCAATCAACTGCACCTGTTTCAGTTAGCCGGCCGCAACGACGATGACGACGCACTGTTTGAGCGGGTCAAAGACGACATCGAAGAGAAACTGCGCAAGACAAAGACCGATGAGCGCTTTATCGAATGGGCGCAGGAACTCCGCAAAAACGCCCGGGTCAAAGTGCTGCTGTAGCAGCTGCTACCATCGATGGATGCCGGCCGCACCATAACCCCGCTGTTGACAGTCACAGCAGGAATCCGCCGCGCGCAATTCTGGCTGTTTCTGGGCTACTGCACATGGCTCAGTTTGACCCCGGCTCCCCAGCGTGTGCTGGTGGACAACTTTTCCGACAAAACGCTCCATGCCGTCGGTTATCTCCTGCTGATGCTGTCCTGCGACCTCGCCCACCGCAGCGGGCGAAGCATGCCGCTGAAACTGCTCCTGCTGCTCGGTTACTCGGCCCTCATCGAACTGATTCAACATCTCCTCCCGCATCGTGAATTCTCAACGGGCGACCTGCTGGCCAACCTGACGGGGCTGCTCTGTGCGGTCCTGTTGATCCGGATGACCCACCCCTACCTGTCACGTATTAATCATCGCTTTTTTTCATCCTGAAGCAGTCCCCTGCGCATAGAACCATAACTTCTGCCATTGCGGTTGTCGGCGAGGTTTCTTTTCCGCTATAGTGGATGTTTGGCTCTTTGTGGAGAGGCGCAACGATGGACCAAAAACCGATCATCATCACCATGGGCGACCCGACCGGGGTCGGTCCCGAACTGATCTGCAAAGCACTCCACAGCGGCGCGCTAGACCAGCTCGGAAAACCTCTGCTGGTAGCGGGCGATCCCCATGTGATGCTGCAGGCCGCGCAGATCTTCGCGCCGGCGGCAGAGCTGAACACGGCAGATAACGGCAGGTTCCGGCTGGGCATCGGCCACAGGGCCCTGACCATTCACCCGCTGTCACATCTCAATCCTCAAACCCTCCGCTACGGGCAGCCCGACAGAGCCTGCGGACGGGCGATGGCCGACTACATTGAATGGGCCGCCGATCGCTGTTTAACCGATGAAGCCACAGCGCTGGTGACCTGTCCGATCAACAAGGCCGCGATCAACGCGGCAGGGATCGCGTTTCCCGGTCACACCGAACTGCTGGCCGAGCGTTGCAGCGTCCCCAAAGTGGTAATGATGCTCGCCGGGTCGACCCTCAAGGTCTGCCTGGTAACCACCCACCTCGCCCTGCAGCAGGTCCCACAGGCCCTCTCAACCGCGGAGATCCTCGAAACCATCCGCATCGTCGACCGCACGCTGCGCAGCCAGTTCGGCATTAAAAAACCACGGCTTGCGGTCTTGTCCCTCAACCCCCACGCCGGCGAAAGCGGGCTGTTCGGCGACGAAGAACCGCGCCTCATCATCCCCGCCATCGAAGCCGCCGTCACCGAAGGGATCTGTGCCAGTGGGCCACACAGCGCCGACACCCTCTTCTACTTTGCGGTCCGCGGTGACTACGACGCCGTCATCTGCATGTACCACGACCAGGGGCTGATCCCGCTGAAGCTGCTCCACTTTGAGGATGGCATCAACGTCACCCTGGGACTGCCGATCATCCGTACCTCGGTAGATCACGGCACAGCCTACGATCTGGCCGGCACAGGTGCAGCAAATCCTCAAAGCCTGATCGCTGCGATCACCACCGCCGCTCAGATGAGGTCACATCCCGTCAACACAACATTTGATAAAGAGTCCCCATGATCGACAAGATTAAAATCCGCGGTGCCCGCGAGCACAATCTGAAAAATATCGATATCGATATACCCCGCGACAGGCTGGTCATTATCACCGGCGTCTCCGGTTCGGGGAAAAGTACGCTGGCCTTCGACACTATCTACGCTGAAGGTCAACGCCGCTACGTCGAGAGCCTGTCCGCCTATGCCCGCCAGTTTCTCGAGCAGATGGAAAAACCGGACGTTGACCAGATCGAAGGACTGTCACCGGCGATTTCGATCTAACAGAAAACCACCTCGAAAAACCCCCGTTCAACGGTCGGAACCGTCACCGAAATCTACGACTATCTGCGCCTGCTGTACGCCCGCGCGGGTCAGATCAGCTGCCACCGCTGCGGTCACGAAATCAGCGCCCAGACCGTGCAGCAGATGGTCGATCAGGTGCTGCAGCTGCCCGAACGGAGCAAGCTGCTGGTGATGGCGCCGATTGTCCGCGAACGCAAAGGAGAATACCGCAAGGAACTGGCACAGCTGCAGGCCGATGGCTTTGTGCGCGTGCGGATCGATGGAGAGATGCAGGAGCTGGGCAATACCGCCGAGCTGGATAAAAAAAAGAAACACACCATCGAGGTGGTGGTCGATCGACTGATGATCAAGGAAGGAATCGAAACCCGGCTGGCCGACTCCCTGGAAACCGCTCTGAAACTGGCCGACGGTCTGGTGCGGGTCGAGATTCCCGATGGCGACAGCCAGCTCTACTCCTCCAAACATGCCTGTATCGACTGCGGCCTGTCCTACCCCGAAGTTACCCCGCGGATGTTTTCCTTCAACAATCCCCACGGTGCCTGCCCCGACTGCTCGGGACTCGGCACCCGCAACTTCTTCGACGCCGAGCAGGTTGTCCCCAATCCCGAGCTATCCCTGCGGGAGGGTGCCATCGTCCCCTGGGACAGTCGCACCGGCTACTACTATCAGGCGATTCTCGAGGCGCTGTCCGAACATTATCAGTTCGACATGCGCGCGCCGTTCAACCGGCTCGGCACAAAGGTGCAGAATGCCCTGCTTACCGGGTCAGGTTCGGAGAAAGTACGCTTTTTCTTCGATCAGGGAGAGCGGCGTCATTTTTACGAAAAGCCGTTTGAGGGGGTGCTCAACAATCTGGAGCGCCGCTACCGAGAGACCGACTCTGACGCAGTCCGCGAAAATCTGGAACGATACATGAGCGTCGTGCCCTGCCCGACTTGCGAAGGGACCCGCCTGCGCCCCGAATCGCTGCACGTTCATGTCGCCGGCTACAATATCCATCAAGCCTGCGCCATGTCGATCGCCGAGGCTAACCAGTTTTTCAGCGAGCTCACCCTACCCCCCAAACAGGCCGAGATCGCACGACGCATCCTCAAGGAAATCACCGAACGCCTCTCTTTTCTCAGTCATGTCGGCCTCGACTATCTGAGCCTGGACCGTTCCGCCGGAACCCTCAGCGGTTGTGAAGGGCAGCGGATCCGGCTTGCCACCCAGATCGGATCTTCGCTGATGGGTGTGCTCTACATCCTCGATGAACCCTCTATCGGCCTGCATCAACGTGACAACCAGCGCCTGCTGCAGACCCTGAAGAAACTGCGCGACCTCGGCAACACCGTCCTGGTTGTCGAACATGATGAAGAGACCATCATGGCCGCAGACCATCTCATCGACATGGGTCCGGCCGCCGGAATTCACGGCGGTGAGATTGTCGCAGCGGGGACCCCGCAGCAGGTCATCGACACCCCGCAATCATTGACCGGCCAGTTTCTCTGTGGCGCGCAGCAGATCGCCATCCCCGAGCAGCGCCGCACCAGCGAGCGTTATCTCGAGGTCATCGGCGCCCGCGCCAACAACCTGCAGAACGTCGACGCCAGAATCCCCCTTGGAGTGCTGAGCTGTGTCACCGGCGTATCCGGTTCAGGAAAATCCTCACTGATCATCGAAACTCTCTATAAGGCACTCGCCCAGCAACTCCATCGCACCCGCGAGAAGGCGGGTCCGGTCAAAGAACTGCGAGGGCTGGACCAGCTCGACAAGGTCATCGACATCGACCAGTCGCCAATCGGCCGAACACCCCGATCCAATCCGGCCACCTACACCGGGATTTTCACCGAAATCCGCGAGCTGTTCGCCCGCCTGCCGGAAGCCAAGATCCGCGGCTACAAGCCAGGGAGATTTTCCTTCAACGTCAAAGGGGGGCGCTGCGAGGCCTGCCGCGGCGACGGCATTATCAAGATCGAGATGCACTTTCTGCCCGACGTCTATGTCCAGTGCGAAGTCTGTCAAGGGAAACGCTACAACCGGGAAACGCTGGAAGTAAAATACAAGGGCAAGAGCATCGCCGATGTCCTCGACATGACCGTCAATCAGGCCAGCCGCTTTCTGGAGAACATCCCGCGCATCAGCAACCGGCTCGAGACCATCCGCGACGTCGGGCTCGGCTATATCAAGCTGGGACAGAGCGCCACCACCCTTTCGGGGGGAGAAGCGCAGCGGGTCAAGCTGGCCCGCGAACTGGGCAAGCGCGCCACCGGGCGAACCATCTACATCCTCGATGAACCGACCACAGGACTGCACTTTGCCGATATCCAGAAACTGCTACAAGTCCTCAACCGACTGGTCGATGCCGGAAACACCGTGGTGGTCATTGAACACAATCTCGACGTGATCAAGACCGCGGACTATCTCATCGATCTCGGCCCCGAAGGAGGTCGAAACGGCGGCGAAATCCTGATCGCCGGAACCCCGGAAGAAGTCGCCGCCTGCGAACGTTCGCACACCGGCCAGTTTCTAAAAAAATACCTGTAGCGCATCTGCCGCACAATCACAGCAGCGGGAGGCCCTATCGCCACATCGGTCCGGAACCCGGTGAGCCCCGAACACAGAACCCGCCATCAGAGCGTTTCACATGAAGACTTAAAGAAGCTGTTGTTTCAGTCGATTAGACGCCGCAATGGGAGCGGGAAGCGACAAATCCCGCTCATTAAAAAGATCGGCCCGAAGCTTGCATTTAGATATAGCTCCGACAGTAAGTCCCCCATGCTTTAAGCAACAAAGGCCCTTATCGGTGATCGCTGCTCGACTTAAAAAATGGACCGCACTGCTCCTGCTGCTGACCCTCAGTGCAGCCTGTGCCCCCCATCAGGCCCTGATCCATTCGGAACCCCCGGGAGCCACCGTGATCATTGATGGTCAGGACATCGGCGCAACACCGCTGGCTTACGATTATCGTCTCAGCAACGGCACCGAGCACGAGATCGTTGTGTCACGCGATGGCTACGAACCGGTCACCTTCACCGTGGCCGCAGACAAAACCGACCAGAGCGCGATGAAGCGTTGGATGATGGCGGGCCTGGTGTGGAGCCCTCTCTGGCTGGGCACCCTGTTCACAAAGAAGCTGAAGGAAAGCTACCTGTTTGTCATGAAGCGCAGCGAACCGCAAATGACCGCGAGCCTGCGGGTCGAACAGGACTGACAGCGCGAATTTAAGAATCTGAACAAAAAAAGAGAGGCAGCCCGCCGGACGGAACTGCCTCTCTTTTTTTATGAAATACCGGTCGATCCGATCAGGACATCACCACGCCCTGAATCAGATTCAGATTCACCAGATAGTCATGATCACCGGACTTCAGGGAAAAATACTTGTCTCCGGTGTTGAAAAAATCCTGAACACGCCGCCTCTCCGATGGCAGATCGACCCGTACCGTACCTTTTAACTGCTCACCACCCATAAAAGTGATCAGCACCTCCCGCTCAGGAAAGTCCACCAGCGGTTCTTCACGGTTCTCGTAACGCATGTGACTGATCATCGCCTTGCTGATGAGATGAAAATCACCGGTTTTCGATTTCAGCGGTAAAAACGGCTGATCTTCCAGGAGAAGGTCGGCAACAGTCTGTCCACCCGTGCGGTTCTGAGCGAACGGGCTGAGGAAGACACTCCCCTCGTAAACCACCCCGTCAGCCATAAAAATCACCACAGGCTCTTCGCTTTTCTCGATCTTAAATTCACTCATACCGCGTTACTCCCGATATCCGCAGAAAATTCATCATAGATTCCACAGATCATAACAGCCCAGCGCGCTTTTTTTCAAGCAGATAGTCTTTGACCGGACCAATTAACCGTCACTCACCGAGCAAGTATAGACCTGTATGACGAAAATGCGCTCCCCGGCATTGGACTTCACAAAAAACGTCTGCTAGCCTCTTAAGATAACAGCTCTCTTCCCCCGAGGATCCATGTCTCTACTTTTGCTGAGCATACTCTGGAGCATTTCGCTCTTTTCCGCAGGGCACGCACTACTTTCAAAACGGGACCCGCGGGCCGGACTCGGCTGGATTGTCGCCTGCCTGACGCTACCGGGTATCGGTGCGCTCTGCTACTGGCTGCTGGGGGTCAATCGCATCCGCACCAAGGCGCGCAAGCTTCAAACCCGAGGCCAGGGAATGCACTGGGTGACCGCCCAACCGCCCGTGCGGATCGATGCGGACCAATCGCAGTGCTACGCCTGCCTGAAAAAACTGTCCGATAAAGTCACTCGCCGCCCCTTGACGGATGGCAATCAGATCGAGATCCTGCACAATGGCGACCAGACCTACCCCGCCATGCTGGACGCGATCCGCTCTGCAAAGGAGCATGTTTTTCTCTCCAGCTATATCTTTCAGGCAGACCAGACAGGCCGCAGTTTTGCCGAGGAGCTAAGAGCCGCCGCCGACAGAGGGGTCGATGTCCGGGTGCTGATCGACGCCTTCGGTGAGCGCTACTCCTTCCCGAGGGCGCGCAAACTATTTAAAAACAGCCGGGTCAAGGTCGCCAGCTTTCTGCCACCCTCACTCTCCCGCCAGTCGCTGTACCTCAACATGCGCAATCACCGTAAGCTGCTGATTGTCGACACCGATTGCGGGTTCACCGGCGGGATGAATATCTGGGATCGGCATCTGCACCCCGACCGATCGAGCACAAAACGCATCGTCGATATCCACTTCCGCCTGCAAGGGCCGATCTGCGGCCAACTCCGCGAAGCATTCATGGAAGACTGGCATTTTGCAACCAAGGAAGTCAGAAAAATCAGGGACTGGCCGGAGGCCGAAACCTTCGGCAACGCGCGTTGCCGGGGCATCAGCGCAGGGCCCAATGAATTGCACGAAAAGCTCAACTGGATTCTGATCTGTGCCCTCGGTTGTGCCCGTGAGCGGGTGCGGATCATGACCCCCTACTTCATCCCCAGCCGGGCCCAACTGGCGGCACTCAGTGCGGCGTCACTCCGCGGTGTTCAGGTCGAGGTGCTGCTGCCCGGAAAAAACAATCTGCCCTTTGTCGACTGGGCTTCACGAGCGTATCTCTGGGAGCTGATCGAGCACGGCACCCGCGCCTTTTATCAACCTCCTCCGTTTGTCCACAGCAAGATGCTGCTGATCGACGATGATTATGCCCTGGTCGGTTCGGCCAACCTCGATCCACGCAGCCTGCGGCTGAACTTCGAATTCAATCTCGAGGTCATCGACCGAGCCTTTGTTGCCGAGCTGGGGGCCCACTTTGATCAGGCGCGGGACATGTCTCAGGAGGTTACCCAGCAACAGCTCGACCAGCGCACCGTGCCTGAACGGATACGCAACTCCTTCTGTAAACTATTCTCCCCCTATCTGTAGCGATCATAAAAAATGGCCAGCGGTGCGTCGCTGGCCATCTCGATTACTCTTTTGTCTCCGGTTTCTTGCTTCCATCACGTGGAAGCTCGCAAGCGCCGGACAGTCATGTCTGAACACCCATGCGGGGCAGCACCCAGCGATTCAGAGCGTACCACGCGACAACAATCCCGATCAGTATAAGAATATCCATCCGTGCCTCCCTTCTATATTCAAGATTCAATATATTTTAAATCGACGTAGGAATCAAGCGTCTTTTGTCGATGCAGGTCCGGCCTCCACTGGCAATCGCACCTGAATCTCCAGACCCGAGGGGCGGCGATTGGTTGCAGAAATCGATCCGCCGCACCGCTTAACCGCCCGCTGCGCGATCGCTAATCCCAGTCCGGCGCCACCGGTGCGACGATCACGAGACTGCTGAACACGGTAAAACGGTTCAAAAATCTTATCGAGCACATCGTCAGGAATCCCCGGACCATGATCACAGACCGTGACGCCGACAGATCCGGAGAATTCGTCGCCAGTCATCAAAACCTCGACGGCTGTTCCTTCGGCCGTATACGTAAGAGCATTGCGCACCACGTTGTCGATCGCACGCCGGAGCAGTTCCACATCTCCTCGGACAAAAACCGGTTCAGCGGCTTCGAACCTGACGGTTTTGTCACTGCCGTGCGCCTCGAATACCGCATCACGGACAACATCGGCGATCAACCGGGTCAAATCAAAACGGCTGAAAGATTGCGTTCCGCCTTCCTCGTCGAGGCTGGCTAGGTCGAGCAACTGCCCGATCATCTCGTTGAGCCGGAGCGACTCTTTTTCGATCCGGTTAAGGGCATTTTCCGCGTCACTATCTGCATGCTTGCGAGCTAACTCCAGTGCGACCCCGAGCCGCGCCAATGGCGAGCGCAGTTCATGGGAGATATCACTCAGCAGCTGTTTCTGGCCGTTCAACAGCGATGCGATCCGCTGCGCCATCTGATCAAAATCGCGGCCCAGTTCGCTGAACTCCCCCTGACTCGACAGAGAATCGGCGACCCGCACAGAGAAATCCCCCGCGGCAAACCGCTGGGTCGCCTGCCGCAATGCTCTGATCGGAGCGGTCAAGGTCCGCGCCAGGACATAGCAAAGCAGGGCCGACACCGCGATGATAATTGCGCTTCTCACTCCGAAAAAGGTCGGGGGAATCGCTTTGAAAATGTGACGCAGAGCAGGACGCGGAGGCAGTCCAACAACGATCACATAGGACTTTCCGGAGGGGCCGGTCAGCGCGCTGGCCATCCAAGGGACATCGGGATGATTGGAAAACCGCAACCGGCCCGATCGACCAGCGGCCTTTGCCAGACGGCGGATCATATGTTCATCCCGTTTCTCGACCTGCGCCGCAGCCAGCGCTACGCCGTCGGCCCCAAACAGAAAGACCTTTACATCCGCCGAGTCCCGCAGGTTTGCGACATAATCGCTCAAGGCGGCAGCACCACCATCCTCATAGGTTCTTACGGCATCACGGCCATATTCGGCCAGCGCCTGTTTGGCAAAATGACGATGTCCCATCGGAGGGAACTCCCGATCTCGCGAGTAGGTCAGGATGATGCCGATCAGGGTCGACAACACGATGGTCAACAGAAAATAGATAAAGATTTTTGCAAACAGACTGCGCATAACGAACCGTCCCGTTAAAGGGGCTGACCGATCAGATACTGGTAGCCGACGCCGCGGACCGTCTTGATCCGCTCGCTCCCAGCGGCAGAGGGCCCCAGCTTTTTACGCAACGCGCTGATGTGAACATCGATACTGCGATCATAGGGCGACAGGTCACGCCCCAGCGCCTCGCGAACCAGATCTTCACGGGGCACCGGCTGACCGGCCCTGCTCAGCAGGATATCGAGCAGGGCGAATTCGACAGAGGTCAAGGAAACCGACAGGTTATCGCGTAGAACCTCACGAGACCCTCGCTTGAGAATCAGATCCTCCTGCACCAGCGGATCAGTGAGCGCCGACAGAGCAAATAGCCCGCCATCATCCCGGCTGCGACGCTGAATGGCGCGAATCCGGGCAATCAACTCACGCGGGTTGAACGGCTTGGGCAGATAATCATCCGCACCCATCTCCAAGCCAACGATCCGATCGACATCGTCACCTCGAGCCGTCAGCATGATGACCGGCACCTTCGAATGTTCGCGAATTTTACGCAGAGCGTCAAAACCGTTCATACCAGGCAGCATCACGTCGAGAACCACCAAAGCATAATCACCCGTCAGTGCGCGGTCCGCCCCCGCACAACCATCGTTGACGACCTCGGTCTCCAGCCCCTCGGAAGCAAAATACTCCGTCAGCAGGTCGCAAAGCTCCAGATCGTCGTCCACCAGCAGAATTCTATTCATGTCGTTTCTCCGTACCGATTGACTCGGCTCGAGTCTAACCCGGGGACAGATTGAACGGTGTTAAGAAATGTGAAGCTGTTATGCGGCGCTTTAGAAAACTTTACCCAATCGTGCAGCAACTTAACCCCGCTTTTCAGACAGATGCGTTAGGCTGATCGACATCAAACACACCCGACCGAAAGGAGTCACACCATGAGCAAACAGAGCATACCCGTATTACTGGCCATCACCCTGCTGCTTTTCACCGCGACACTATCCATGGCATTTGGCGGGCCGAAACTTAGGAACTGCAACAACGCCGAAAACCGGCAGGAGATGCGTACCGAGCGGATGGAACAACGACTGTCACACATGACAACCGCCCTCGAGTTGACCGAAAGCCAGCAGACGCAGATCCGCGCAATACTAACTGCCCAACAGGCCCTTCACGAAGAACAGAGAGCGGAGGAATGTCGTCAGCAAGAGCCCCAGAAGACTCTCACAGACTTTGACGAGGCGGAATTTCGCGCTCATGCCCAGCTCAGAATCGAGCGACAGATTCAGCGCATCAAAACAGAACAAAAAATCTTCGCCCTGCTGACAACTGAACAGCAGGAGAAGGCAGAGATCTTTTTCCACCGGAGCGGAAAACGGGGAGCAGGACACCACGGAAAGCGCTGCTCATCCTGAACCTGACCATAGAGCAGTCTCAACAACCGGCGGATCCGCTCCCTTCTCAACCAGAGAGCGCTTCGCCGGTTGTTCGTCTGCAACAGGTTACAGCAGCTTGAACTTCTTCATGCGGTAGCGAAAGGCATCGACTCCCAGATTCAGCTTTCGGGCGGCCTGCGACTGATTACCATGGGTCGCATCGAGAGCCTGCTGAATCAATTCACGCTCGACATCTTCGATATCGATCCCGTCCGCGGGCAGGACCAGATTCAGTCCCTGTGACGCCGGGGATGTCCCGGCGACGGAGAGCATCTCACGGGGCAGGTGCTCGAGCTGCAGCACCTCGTCACTCTCGAGGATAATGGCCCGTTCGACAACATTACGCAGCTCCCGAACATTGCCCGGCCAGTCATAATTCAGCAGGCGCATCTCGGCACGGGCGGAAATTTCATGCACCGACTTTCCGAATTCACGGTTGAAATCCGCGATAAACTGCTTGGCCAACGGCAAGATATCATCACGGCGCTCACGCAGCGGCGGCAACAGCAGCGGGATCACCTGCAGCCGATAGTACAGGTCCCCACGAAAACTCTTTTCATCGATTGCGGCCAACAGGTCCTTATTCGTCGCTGAAACGATCCGCACATCCACCGAAATATCACGTGTACCACCGACCCGACGGAACACCCTGTCCTCGAGAACCCGCAGCAGCTTCGCTTGAATCGAAAGTGGCATGTCACCGATCTCGTCAAGGAACACCGTACCGCCGTCAGCGATCTCAAACAGGCCCTTCTTCTGGGTGCGGGCATCAGTGAATGCACCCTTTTCATGGCCCATCAGCTCACTTTCCAGCAGTGTCTCGGGAACGGCGGCACAGTTGATGGCGACAAAAGGACGATCACAACGCGCACTTTCGTAATGGATCGCTTTAGCGATCAGCTCCTTGCCCGTCCCGCTTTCGCCCTGGATCAAGACCGTCCCAGCGTCGCTGCCGGCAATCTTACGGACCATATCGAGGACACGGGAGAGGCTGTCACTGGCGCAGACGATGCTGTCGATGGAAAATTTTTTCGGTTGGGTTGAACGAAGTTGATCGACCTCGCGCTTGAGGTCGTGGCTCTCCAGAGCTTTTTTGATAACGATCGCCAGTTCGTCGAGATTGAAAGGCTTGTTGATGTAATCATAGGCGCCGAGGCGCATCGCCCGCACAGCGGTTTCCAGAACGCCGAGGGCAGTGACCATGATGACGATAATCTCGGCATCGACGTCGCGCACCCGTTCCAGAACGTCGATACCATTCATCCCCGGAAGCTGGATATCAAGCAGGATGAGATCGGGCGCCTCGTCCTGAACCAGCCTGAGGGCATCCTCACCCGAACCACATACCAGAACATCGTAGCCCTGTTTTTTAAGGTTCTGCTCCAGGGACCAGCGGATCAGATGCTCATCATCGACAACCAGGATCTTGTGTCTGTGCACGGTGTCCCCTTCGGTGAAAGCATCGATGAACGGTTACAGGGCTTCGACGCGACCGCCCTCGACAATTTCGACATTTTCCAGAACCGGCAGTTCTAGGATGAAGCAACTCCCGCGTCCCAGATGACTTTCGACCTGCAACGTGCCGTTGTTGTTCTCCATCAACTGGCGGCAGATCGGCAGGCCGAGCCCCGTCCCTTGGGTTTTGGTGGTGAAAAACGGGGTAAAAATCTGTTCCAGAACCGCAGGCGCCATCCCCGGGCCGTTGTCGCGAATTTCGGCACGCACCCACGCCTTGCCGTCATGCTCGACCGTCTTGGTCTCTACCGAAAGCATACCGCTGCCATCCATGGCCTGCAATGCGTTGATACAAACATTCAGAAGAACCTGCTGAATCTGTTTCTGATCGACCCAGACCGGCGACAGATTTTTCGTCAACTCTTCAACCCGGCCGATATTACGCGCCTCCGGATGCTGGGCAACAAACAGCAGGGTCTGCTTCAGAAGGCTGTTGAGATCGGCGTAAGAAAACTCCGGCTGGCCGGGCCGGCCGAAGTAGAGCAGGTCGGTCACCGTTTTATCGAGCCGACCGATCTGATCCTGAATCTGGCTGAAAACCTCACTGCGGGGATCATCTGCGGTGTAATCATCAGCGAGCACACTGATGGCGCCACTGATACCGGCAAGGGGATTTTTGATCTCATGCGCCAGTCCGGCGGCCATCTCTCCGATCGACGCCAGACGATCGGCCCGCTCCATCTGCTGATAGTGGCAATTCTGCAACTCGGTCTGCGCCAGTTCCAGGTTACCGACCATAGCGTTGAAGCCGAGCATCAGCCGACCGACCTCGTCGTTGTTCTTCGGCGTCATCCGCACCGTCAGGTCACCCTCTTCGACCTTCCACATACAGCTCGTGATCCGCTCCAGAGGGCGGCGCAGCAAGCGGATCATGATATAGGACATGCCCGCCGCCAACAGCACGATAATTGCCAGGGTTGAGATCACAAACATCTGACTAATTTCGCGCAGCTGTGAATACATCTCTCTCAGGGAGAAATTCATATTCAGTACGCCGATGACCTTGCGTCCCTGCCCGTGACATTTAAAACAGCGCTTGTCAGACACGATCGGCCGCACCATCGACAGTACCCGAGGACCGTTCTTCGACTGAAAGACGCCCTCTTTGGCATTCTGCTGGAACAGGCTGAAATCCTGCGGGCTGACCCAGTGACCGATCTCATCGGGATCGGCCGACTTGAGGATTTGACCCGAAGGGCTGAAGATACGAACCCCTTCGAGGGCATGACTGTGCCCGACCAGCTCAAGAATGGCCTGAACTTCGGCCGAATTACCCAGGCGCATCGAATTGAAAATCGATTTCTCGATCGTCGCCAACAGCAGGCGCGCACTGTTCTGAGTGGCAGCAATCTGGTGACTCTGCTCACGGTGCAGGTGAAAAAGGGACAGAATCCCGATTCCGAGGGCGAGCAGGATGATGTTCAGCAAGATAACGCGGCTGATAACACTTTTAAACAACGACATAAATCTCCATCAATTTGCGGATGTGGTCTTGCTTTTAACCTTCACGACTTTCTTTTTTGGCAGGTAGATGAATTCCCAGTCGCGGTACTGCCACATGCCGGCAAACAGCTTGTTGTCTTCATCAAACCCCTCCATCTGAAAGGGCTTTAACGTCGAGGTCGAGCGGACCCCCTTGATACCGCCCTGCGGGGCCTCGATCCATTCCCAGTCCTCGCCGGTCATCGGGTCGAGATAGGGCCGGCGCAGATGACGGCGCACACTCAGGCTGCGATCATCACGCAGCAGATCGTCAAGGCTCTGGGGATAACGCAACGGGGTCCCCGGCGCACCGGGTGTTTCATAATAGCTGGCGATCGCCTTTCTGATCTGGTTGCCTTTCCAGAGCAGGTCCACTTCCCTGTCACGCTGCATCGTCGAGGACCAGGTTGAGCCTGCAATTCCGGTCGACAATCCGAGGATGGTCACAGCCACCAGCATAAAAACCAGAATGGTGCCGCGCTCGTTACGCGCCTGTGAAAACGTGGGAAGAGTCGACACTGCAGACCTCTCAGTTGGCGTCATCGTCAACAGACAGGTAGGCGAAAATCAGAGCATCCAGAACGGTCGGTTCCGGATGAGATGGAGCAGAAGGCACAGGAGTAGAGCCACCACCGGCAGACGGTTTCGCACCGGAAGCGGGATGATCCGGATCTTCACCGGAGTCCTCTTTCTCGGCCTGCTGGTCGGCACCGACGATCCCCATATCGACGATCCGCTGATCGAACTCTCCTTTTTTCAGCCGCCTCAGCATCTCCTTGTGTTGCTCTTTCGCCAGGTCTTCGACCACGGCATCCAGATTTTCGACGTTGAGGATATCAGCGTAGGAGGTCTTCTGCGAGGAGATGATAATGCCGCCGTGATACAGCAGGGTGATCAGGTGAGGGGTTTTTATTCCGCTGTCTTCGGTCTGGACATGAAAACAGACGCCCCGGTAGGTGATATTGTGATTAAAGCCGACAATCATTGGTACATCCTTCCGTCAGCAAGGCACCCGCCGAAAATATCACAGCCCGTGACACGGCGCAACAACCCGTGATCCTGCCGGTTTAAAAGGGAGTCGGTCCCGCGATAAAACAGGATCAGCCCTGCTGATTGAGCAGCGTCTTGATCTTATCGACCGCTTCAAGAGCGTCCGCCGCATAAAGATCCGCGCCGATCTCGGTGGCATAGTCCTGGGTAACGACGGCGCCACCAACCATGGTGAAGACTTTGACTCCGGCCTCCCGCAACTCATCAATCGTGGTCTGCATCTGCTTGAGCGTGGTGGTCATCAACGCCGACAGCCCGACCGCATCGACCTGCTCTTCGCGGGCGCGCTGTACGATTTTTTTGGCCGGAACATTTTTCCCCAGATCGATCACGGCAAAACCGTGACTTTCCAGCAGGGTACAGACGATATTCTTGCCAATATCATGGATATCGCCCTCAACCGTGGCCATCAGGATGCGTCCCAGCGGTTGGATGGCCTGCCCCGCCATCTCCTGTTTTAAACGGGTAAAACCGGCCTGCATAGTTTCGGCGGACAGAATAACCTGAGGGAGAAAGATCTGCTGGGCACCAAAACGCCGACCGACCTCCTCAAGGCCCGGCAGTAAGCCCTCGTTGCTAACCTCCATGACCTCTAAACCCTGCTGCAGGGCCTGCTCGACCAGAGCAACGATGCCATCATGATTGCCTTCGATCACCGCCGTGGCTATCTGCTGGCGGATATCGGCAGCTTTTGTCGAAACCACAGGAGCGGAGACCGAAGCCTGCAGCTGTCCATAGTGGGAGATATACCGCTGAGCTTGTTTATCCTGTCCCAACAGCACCAGCGCGGCGCGATAGGCATCCATCATCCGCTCGTCCTTCGGGTTGATAATCGCCGCTCCGAGTCCCGCTTCGAGGGCCATGGCGAAAAACACCGAGGACAGAACCGGCCGGCGCGGCAGACCGAACGAGATGTTGCTGACCCCCAGAACCGTATTGAGTTTCAGTTCCTGCCGCACCAGCCGCAACGCCCGCAGGGACTCCATGGCCCGCTCCTGCTCGGCGGAAACGGTCAGAGTCAAGCAATCGACCAGAACATCTTCCGGACTCAGCCCCGCCTCAACGGCGGCCTGCAAAATCGAACGGGCCACCTCGAGTCGTCCCTCGGCATCTTCGGGGATACCATCACGATCGAGGGTCAGCGCGATCACCGCTGCGCCATATTTCTTCGCCAGCGGCAGAATCTGCTTGAGGCTTTTGTCTTCACCCGATACTGAGTTGATCAGCACCCGGCCATCGGCGGCCTTCAGTCCGCGCTCCAGCGCCTCCGGATCTGACGAATCGAGCACCAGAGGCGTACCGCACACGCTGCTGACAGTGTAGACCGCCCGTTCTAGAGACAACGGCTCATCAACCCCTGGCGCGCCGCAGTTGACATCGAGCAGATCGGCCCCGGCCGCCGATTGCTGCTGGGCTTCACGTCGCACATAGGCGGTTTTGCCCTGACGCAGCTCTTCGCTGTAGGTCTTTTTGCCGGTAGGATTGATCCGTTCGCCGATCACCACACAGGGATCGTGCAATCCGACCGCAACAACCTGGCTGCGGCTCGACAGGTAAGCGCTTTTCTGCGGAGCCTCCCAACGACAGTCAGTGCCCTGCAGTGCGGTTTTCATTGCGCGGATATGCTCCGGCGTGGTGCCGCAACACCCACCCAACACGCGAACTCCCGTCTGAGCCAGACGATCATGGTAGCGGGTCATCTCCTCCGGGCTGGCCGGAAAGACCGTTTCGCCATCGCGCAGCACCGGTAACCCGGCGTTCGCCTGAGCAATCAGCGGCAGTGACGTCACCGCCCGCATCTGCGCGAGGATCTCATACACACCGTCGATACCGAGACCGCAATTGGTGCCGATCAGGTCGACTCCCAGCCCCTCCAAGGTGACCGCTGCCGCCTCGGGGGGGGTGCCCAGCACCGTGCGCCCACCATCATCAAAGGTCATCATCGCCATCAGCGGCAGATCGGAATGCTCACGTGCAGCAATCACCGCTGCCCGCAGCTCGCGGATATCAAGAAAGGTTTCAAAGCTGATAAGATCGGCCCCGGCGACCACGAAGGCTTTGACCTGCTCGGCAAAAATCTCCGTCATTTCGTCAAAGCCGGCGTCTCCAACCGGCTCAAGGAAACGGCCCGTCGGACCGATCGAGGCGGCCACATAAGCAGAATCACCCGCGGCCCGCCGGGCGATCTCCACCGCAGCACGGTTGATCTCACCGACCCGATCCTGCAAGCCGTAATTGGCAAGCTTGGTGCGACTGCCGCCAAAGCTGTTGGCGACGATAATATCGGCACCAGCGGCGACATAATCACGGTGGACACCCTCCACGATTTCCGGAGCATCGAGGTTCATCGCCTCCGGCGATCCTCCCGGGGGCAGACCACGCTCCTGCAGCAGGGTCCCCATTGCGCCATCAAGGATCAGAATCCGCTCGCGAACGGCCTGTCTGAAATCGATCATTGTGCGTTGTCCTCCGTGGAATAGTCCTGCAACGGGTGGCTGTAGCTGAAATCTGACTGAACCGGTCGGAGCAGGCTGACGTGCCCTTTTAAGGTGGACACCTTCTGCCCGTCGATCAGAATTTGCAACTGCTTGAGATAGGGAAAATTGACCGTCAGGCTGTTCATCAGCCCGTAAACCGTGAGCAGCTCAGAAAAGGTCCCGCCGGGGTGGGCATGAACCAGCGCCCGGTTAAAGTCGAGCACCACCAGATCCTTCTGCAGCTCGACGCTGTTGAGCACTGCCGTTTCCGGCAGAATCGGCAACAGTCGGTCGTGCGGACCCGCAATCAGCGCCTCGACCAGATTCCGAACACAGTCGGAGTCTTCATCGCAACCGGCAATCTGCCGCATTTCCGAAACCAGGTAACGTCCCTGCTCGTCGCCGAAATAGAGCAGGGCTTCGCGCGGCACCATCTCGACCTTAATCGGTGGCGGCGTCATCGGAGCCGGGGGCAGGACAGGCCCGCGCCACCAGAGAGCAACCCCGGCACCTGCAACCAGCAGCACCACAACAGCTAACACGAGTTTTTTCATCTTTAGATGCCACCTTCAGATTGGCAAAAACCCATCTCTCAGCCCTCGATCCGAACCTGTGTTACCCGCCCGAGCGCCTGCCCCAAAAACGGTTCGCCGACCCGAACAAAACGGTCGGGGACATCGGTCACAAAGAAGGTTCTCTGCCCACCTCCATCCGGCCGCGCCAAACCCTGCTCGGCAAACAGCTCGCGGACCGCTTCGGCAGTCTGCTCGGCAGAATCGACCAGCGTTACATCGTCTCCGACAACGCCCTGAAGAACCTTCCTCAAAAGCGGGTAGTGCGTACAGCCCAGAACCAGGGTATCGATCTGTCTCTGCTTGAACCGCGCCAGGTATTCATCGGCAACCAGGTGCGCCACCGCATGCTCGGCCCAGCCCTCTTCGGCCAATGGAACCAGCAGCGGACAGGCGGTCGAACAGACGCTTGCCTCGGGCAGAAAGGAGCGGATCGCATCCTCATAACGGCCGCTGGCGATGGTCCCTTCGGTACCGATCACACCGATCCGGCCACTGCGGCTCTGCGCGGCACGACGGGCGCCGGGCTCGATCACACCGATCACCGGCAATCTGAAGCGTTCACGCAAAGCGGGCAATGCCACAGCCGAAGCCGTATTACAGGCTACGACCAGCACCTTGACCCCCTGATCGACCAGAAAGGCTCCCGCTTCGAGAGCATACCGTCGCACCGTTTCGGCGCTTTTGGTCCCGTAGGGAACACGGGCCGTATCGCCGAGATAGATCAGATCTTCACGTGGCAGGGCGCGCATGATCTCCTTGAAGACCGTCAACCCTCCGACACCGGAGTCAAATATACCGATAGCACGATGCAGCACGCGACTAAACCCTCGGGAATGTTCTCTAATAAGCTGAAACAGCGAAGCTTTCACAGAAGAAAAAGAAAGGCTTCGCTGTCCGAAAAATTGCTCGCATAGTAGTGAACAGTGTAGATAAAGTCAAGATTTTCGGGCTTTTATCCCTTTGCGCCGCCGTAAAAAACTGTTACGATTTCAGTCGGGGTTTTCGACACAGAAAATCGCGGCCCGGCCGCACAGGAGGAGGATCTGATGTTGGATGATTTTCTGGACTATCTGCAGCATTTTCGGACGGACAGAATCATTGAACAACTGGCGGCCTGGAACATCGATGAACTGAGCACAGACCCTTATGTTCTCGGCCTGTTCGCTATCGCCATCGGTGGCACCTACCTGCTGGGCTGGAAGACGCTTTCCGCCTTTATCGTCGGCATCGGCGGCTTCGCTCTGTCGGTCGCCTACACGGTGAAGCAAAACGCCGGAGCAGTCACCCTGTCCGGCGAGAACATGGGAATCCTGGTCGGCAGCGGCGTTCTGGTCATCGGCCTGTTTATCTACCTGCTGTTTATCCGCTCCGATTGACGATCGCGATACGGCAGATCCATATCGACACATTGCAACAAAAACAAACGGCCTCAGATATCCACCCGTCTGCGCCGATCTGTTTCCGGAGGTTTCATGAAAAAACGTGACATCGCACTGATCATCGGCGGCATCGCCATCGTCCTGTTTCTGCTGGCCGCCCCCGAAGAGACCACCAAGAAGGTGCCCACCGATACAACCCACCAGAAGTACTACGATCTCGTCAAACAAGAGGGCAAAAAAGCAGCCGAAAAATTCTGCGAAGACTGTCACAACGATGAGCAGGTCACTTTTCCGCCCGATCACCCCCCGAAGGCACGCTGCCTGTTCTGTCACAAACTGGAGCAGTAGGCCCTTAGCCTCTGCGGTGTCTCGACCAGACGCCAAACAGCAGCCCGAGGATCAGCACATCAGCCATGTGCATCGCAATGCCTCGGGCAAGAAACAGACGAGCAGTCGACCTGAATCAAAACCGACTTAAGAACTACCACCGGGACAAGAGCATCTCAACCACCGCAGAGCCGGATCTAGACACCGAAACGACCGGCGCAGTCCTGTTGATCACCGCGCATCTTGTCGATACCATGCCCGAGTACGGGCCAGATCGCCTGCAGGTTTTCCAGCGCCGCCTTGGGGCTGCCGGGAAGATTGACAATCAGCACACGTTTGCGGATCCCGACCTCTGCCCGCGACAGCGCCGCCATCGGGGTAATCTTAAGACTCTCCAGCCGCATCAACTCGGCAAGCCCCGGTACAGGACGATCGATCACCTGGCGAGTCGCTTCCGGGGTCACATCCCGCGGCGACAGCCCGGTTCCTCCGGTGGTCAAAATCAGATCGGCCACGTCGGCATCGGCCCAATTTGTCAACTGCTCAGCAATCGAATCGAGCTCGTCCGGCAGGATCGCTTGCGCCACCGTGTCGACCTGATGTTTCGCGAGCCAGGCGACCAATGCGGGCCCACTCTGATCAACCCGCTCGCCACGGGCCCCCTTGTCACTTAAGGTCAAAACCGCTGCGCGATTCCAGTTCATCGCCTATCCTTTCGTTTTTTCGAAAAGAGCATCCCCTCAACACTTTAACCGAGCCGCCAGACGTGCAATCTCCGCCGCGAACAGCTCAATATCCTTCTCACGAGTTTGCCATGAGCACATAAATCGGGCGAACCCTGAACCGATAAATGTATAAAAATGCCAGCCCTCAGCATGGAGCGCGTCGATCAACGCCGGATCCATCTGCACAAAAACCGCATTCGCCTGAACTTCTTCAGCCAGTTGAATTCCGCCAATACCCACAAGGCGGGATGCCAGCAACCGGGCACAGCGATTCGCGTGAGCCGCATGGGAGATCAGGGTATCGCTCTCCAACAAGCCGACCCAGGGCGCCGCCAGAAAACGCATCTTCGAGGCCAGTTGACCAGCCTGCTTGCAGCGGTAATCAAATTCATCGGCCAACCCCTGATCGAAGAAGATGACCGCTTCTCCCACCGGCATACCGTTCTTTGTGCCACCGAAGGTGAGAACATCCACCCCGGCCTTCCAGGTCAACTCCGCAGGAGCACATCCCAGCCCCGCCACCGCATTGGCGAAACGGGCTCCGTCCATATGCAGTTTCAAACCGTGCCGACGGGCCAGCTCGCCGACCTCCCGCAACTCCGCGCACGAATAGAGGGTCCCCAGCTCGGTGGCCTGGGTCACCGTCAACACCTGCGGCTTGGGATAGTGGATATCACTGCGGCGCTCGATGGTCTCAGTCACTGCTCTTGGATCGACCTTGCCGTGTGCGCCGGGAACCAGCAGCACCTTGGTGCCGTTGGAGAAAAATTCCGCAGCACCGCATTCATCGGTTTCGACATGGGCCATTTCGTGGCAAATGACGCTGTGATAGGAGCGGCAGAGCGATGCCAACGCCAGAGAGTTGGCGGCGGTTCCATTGAAGACAAAGAACACCTGACAGTCGGTTTCAAAAAAATCCCGCAGCGCATTGCAGGCCCGCTCCGTCCATGAATCATCACCGTAGGATGTCGCGTAACCCCGGTTGGCCTCTTCCAGCGCCCGCCAGGCTTCCGGACAAATGCCGCTGTAGTTGTCACTGGCAAACAGATTCTTGTCCATGGCTCTCCCCTGTTCAAGGTATGGTGGATGTAAGCATACACCCTGCTTTGCCAGCAAAAAACCCCGAAATAAAAACGGGCAGCCCAACACAGAAGGACTGCCCGTCGTTACGATCTGGTTCAGGACCGTTACGAATTGATTTTCTCTTCCAACAGCTGGTTGGCTTCCTTGACCGCCATGTTTTCGTGAATCAAACCGTTAACCGCAGCCAGCAGCGCAGCCGGATGGGGGCTCTGCCAGACGTTACGTCCCATGACGATTCCCTTGGCGCCATCCTGCAGCGCACCGTGGATCATCTTGAGGGTATCGAGGTCGGTTTCGCACTTGGGGCCGCCGGCAATCATCACCGGCACCGGACAACCGGCAACAACCTTATCGAAGTCAGTTTCGGTGTAGTAAGTCTTGATGATATCAGCACCATGCTCGGCTCCGACCCTGGCTCCCAGAGCGATAAACTTGGGGTCCTTTTTCATCCCTTCGTTGGTCTTGCCCAACCCCATCACCCCCAGCAGCGGCACATTATAACGATGACAGGCGGTCGCCATATTGGCGGTATCGACCAGGGTCTGGTGCTCAAATTCAGAACCGATAAACGCCGAAACCGCAACCGCATCGGCACCAAGAGAGAGAGCTTCTTCCACGCTTGAAGTGATTCCTTCGTGACACAGGTCAGGCCCGGCGATGGTCGCCGCACCACTGGCACGCATAATGATCCCCGGGGAACCATCGGTTTCGAAGGAATGGGTGTACATCCCCTTGGTGATCAGCCAGGCATCGACACAACCGGTGGCGTCAAGAGCAGTGACCGTACCCTTCAAATCGTTGATACCACTCATGGGACCGAGCGCCATGCCGTGATCGACAGCGATAACCAAGCTGCGGCCCGTTTCCTTTTTCATAATCCGGCGCAAGCGCCATTCCATGCCGTTCATATCAGTTATCCTTTCGGGATTTAAGATTAATCGAACAGAACCACGCCGCGGACCATCTCCTGATTTTTGGCCCGCTCAACCGCATCGAGCATGCTGTCGAGGGAGAAGCGGTCGGAAATCAGATCCTCCACTTCAATCTCTCCGCTGGCGATCATCTCCACCGTTTTGCGGAAATCGTCCGGCGTCGCTGCAAACGAGCCGGTCAACACAATCTCTTCATAGTGCAACCAGCGTGGGTCGATGGTGATCGGCTGCCCGGCTGGCGGCCCGCCAAAGATATTGATCGTCCCACCCTTGCGCACCAGTCCGAGACTCTCTTCGATGACCGCCGGAATCCCAAGTGAAGTGATCACCACCTCAGCACCGTTGCCACCGGTGGCCTTTTTCAGTTCGTCCTTGAGGTTCGCGGTTGATGAGTTGATACAGAGATCGGCACCCATCTGTTTGGCAACCTCGAGCCGGCGGTCGAGCAGGTCGGCCATAATCACCCGTGCGCCGACCGACTTGCACCATTTCAGGTGGATCAGACCCATCGGCCCGGCCCCGACGATCAACACAGTATCGCCCTTTTCCACTCGATTGGCGCGCAGTGCCGCCAGCCCGCAGGACATCGGCTCGGCCATCACCGCTTTTTCAAAGGAAAGACTCTCCGGCATTTTCACCACACCACCGATCTTGACGATCTCCTTGGGCAGGCGGACGTACTCAGCAAATCCTCCTTCGATCCCGTGCCCGAGACCGAACTCGCTTTCACAAAGGTTATGCCGGCCTTTTTTGCAGAAATGACATTCACCACAGACAGCGATGGGGTACACCGCAACCCGCTCTCCGGTCGCAAATCCCGTCACTCCCGCACCCAGCTCGTGAATCTCGCCGACCACCTCATGTCCCAGAATAGTGGGCAGATGTTTCGGCAACCCCTGTCCCAGCAGGGTTTTGATGTCGGTTGCACAGATTCCAGATGCCTTGATTTTCACCACCATTTCGCCCGGGCCGGCGCTCGGTGTCGGATACTCCTCGACACGGATATCCCCTTTGCCATGTACCACTGCAGCTTTCATTGCATTCTATCTCCCATCATAAATTGACGTTACGAACGGCAGCCATTAAATCGGCCACCTTGACCGGATCACGCTGACCTGGCGCTGCTTCGACCCCCGAACAGAGGTCGATGCCATCCGGCCGGACTGCTTCGATACCGGCTGCGGCGTTTTGCGGATCGATACCACCGGCCAGCAGTACCGGTACGCGCCCACGGAAGCGGTCCAGTACCTGGCGGATAATCCCCCAATCGGCCGTGATTCCGGTACCGCCGAATTTCTTTGTACCGGCAACTGTCGCCGCCGTATCGAACAGTAACAGGTCGATTCCGGCGGTGAGATAACCCTGCACGCTGTTGAGCACCGCATCGAACGCCACCTCTGAACCAGCCGGTGGCAGATGAACCGACTGCCACAGTTCGACATTCGGGTAGTCGCCCTTCAGACGGCGCAGCAGCACCGGCGCAGCAGGGCTGAGAAACTGGATCGCCGCAGGGGACAGAGCGTCTATCAACTGCCGCAGCCGCGCCTCATCCATATCGAACACCAGCGCCACCGCGGGAATCGGCGGCTCAAAAAAGAGCGGCAGAGCGGCCTCAATAGTCAGCGACCGGGGCGAAAAATCGGCTTCCACCACCACGCCGAACCAGTCAGCGCCAGCCTGTGCGGCCATGTCACGATCGGCAACACTGGCGGTACCACAGAGTTTAACCTTGGAGCCAACCATCGGCGGTAAACACCCTTTCTTCGCCATTTTCAATGATCCGGCTGCCGACATTGTCTACGGCCGTTTCGATGATGCGGCTTTCAGGAATATTCTGACTGTGCAGATATTTAAGAACACGATCGTAGGTGTCGTCACAGCGGGTCAGGGCAAAGATGGTCGGTCCGACCGAGCTCATACCGACCACTTCGGCGCCGATCTCACGGAAGGTGCTGATATATTTATAGATCGGGGCTCCATAGGAGCCATGCTGCTCACATTCAGCGCGTTTTGATCCGAGAAAAGCCAGATCGAACATGGTGTTGCCGATCCCGCGCAGATCGTTCTTGATCATCGCCGGAATCATATCGTACAGAACCAACTGAGCCTTAACTCCGGTCTGCAGGGTATCGAGGGTCCGGGCGCGCCGCAGCAGCAGCTCGACTTCTGACTCTGCCGCAGTTTCCTTGCCGGTAAACTCGTCCTCCAGGGTCGGCACATCGGGGATAAACACGATGCACTTGGTGTCCGGCAGGGGCACTCGATAGACCATCTCCAGATCGTCGGTGCCGATGATCCAGCCGCCGTTGACCCCGACCATGGCCCCCATGCCGGTCTCGAACGCAGGCATCAGGTAGCCGTTGCCATGCGGGCTCTCTTCGCAGGAGTGATAGCCGATAATCCGGCGCAGCTCGCGACCATTGAAGGGGCGGCCGAGGACTTCATTGATACCGATGCAGGCGGCCACCATCGAGCCGATCGATGATCCCAGACCGACATGGCGACGCTTGTGGTCCTGTAGTTCGATCTCAAAGCCCCCGGGATACCCAAGCAGCTCTTTAAAAATATGGCAGAAGTGCTCCATGATCAGGGTGCGTTCGCCCTTGAGGACAAACTTCGGCTCTTTGAGTGAACGAACCTTGGCGTTGAAATAGACCTGAATCCCGATGCCGATGCCGCCACCGCCGGCGCGATTGAGATTGAAGCGGTTCATGTCAAACACCGTCGAATGCAGGCGTGCCGGAACCTTGATTTCGACTTCGCGTTCAACCACGTCCGTCACCCGACGCGGTTTGACATCAAAACTTTCCAGCGGCCTGATAAAATCCTTCTGCCCCGGCTCGAATTCATCGAGAACCGTGGTAATCCGGTCAAATGGTCCACCGATAATTCCGATTTCAAGGCTCTGCTTCTTTGGCTTAACTGTGCTCTCCATAAAACCCTCTCTCCCTGTTAAAGAATCGAAAATAAATCGTTCAAGTCGAATCCAAGAGATCGACAATGCCCCGCAGCGCATTGTTTTACTTCATCGAAATGCGGCCATCATAAAGACGAAAAAGAGGGCTGTCAAACAGGGTATCTTTTTTACATGCCACTAAAAAACCTGGTACTTTAGCTAAACTTTTCCGAAGAAACCGGAGACGTTTTTTGCTAGTTTTTCAGCCTGATTAAACATTGTTTTATGCAGCTAAAAAATACAGGTGTCTGCTCAGGCTCAATGATCATCAAATCCCAGGACCACCAACAAACAGGTCCCGCCGTAAATCAGATTGATCCCAGCAGACGTGCAGAGCTTCACCGCGGTCTCGCTTTCGGCGCCGGGCTGCATCCAGATATTCTCGATCCCCTTGTCGATCGCCAGCTTGACCACTTTTTCGGTCACCTGCGGCGGCGTAATAATCGAGATGCTGTTGACCTCATCGGGGAGATCCGCGACGGACGCGACACAGTCAACACCCTCGATCACCCGTTCCGCGGGGTGAACCGGAATCGCGGGCTTATTCTGCTGCTGATAACAGCGAAAAATCTTGTTGCCGAACTTGTTCCGGCGACTGGACGCACCGACCACGCCAAATTGGGGTGATGTGAAAAATTGCTCAATCTGCGCAGAAAAATCGGTTTCATGATCAACCATGGGGATTGTTCTCCTTCATTGGAATCGGGGCAGCAGAAACGGTCAGCAGAATGTCACGGAGCCGTCGAGACCGCTAGGGGGATGGAAGAATCTGAGAAATCAGCTCAAGCAACGGCCCCGGGTAAAGCCCCAGGTACAGGACCAGAGAAAAGCAGACCGTCAGCACAGCAAATTCATGGGTACAGCCTGGCCGCAGGCGCTGGGCGGGCCGTTCCTGCATAAACAGAACGATAATCGGTCGCAGGTAATACGACACAGAGACCAGAGCGGCAAGAATACCAACGAGTGCCAACAGATGATGATTGCTCTTGAGCGCCGCGTGAAAAATCCCGAACTTGCCGAAAAAACCTGCCAGGGGGGGAATCCCGGCCAGCGACAACAGAAATGCCGACAGGGCACTGCAGCGCCGCGGATGGCGATAGCCGAGGCCGCGAAAGGTCTCGTAGTCCTGTGGTTCACCGTCAGCCTGGGCAAACGAGGTGATCACCCCAAAAGCACCCAGAGTGGCAATGCCGTAGACGATGAGGTAAAAAATCACCGCCCGCTGTCCGTCGGGGCCGCCCGACATCAACCCGAGCAACAGATAACCCATGTGGACGACAGACGAGTAGGCCAGCATCCGCTTGAGGTTGCGCTGCGGCAGCGCCGCAAGGGTGCCACCAACCATGGACAACATCGCCAGGGCAGCGAGGACCGCGTTTAATTCCAGCGTCAGGGTGCCCAGCGCGGCAAAAAGCGGAATCAGCGCCGCAAACATCGCGCCCTTGGCCCCGGTAGCAAGCAGCCCCGTAACCGGCGCTGGGGCACCTTGGTAGACATCCGGGGTCCAGAGATGAAACGGCACCAGCGACACCTTGAACCCTATCGCCACCAACAGCATCGCCCAGCCAAGCAAGCCGAGCGGACGCATTTGGCCATCGATCTGCAGGCCATGCATCGCTTCGGGCAGGTGAAAGGACCCGGATGAGGCGTAGATCAGAGCAATACCAAAAGCGAGAAAGCCGGTCGCCACAGCCCCCATCACCAGATACTTCAGCCCGGCTTCGGCGCCAATGGCTTCACCCCGGTTAAAGGCAATCAAGATATAGAGGACAAGAGTAAAGGTTTCCAGACCCAGAAACAGTCCGACCAGTGACGAAGCGGCGGAGAGCAGGCTCATACCAGCTCCGGCAAACAGCACCAGCGCGGTATATTCGGCTCCGGCAAAGCGGTGGACCTTGGCATAGCGCAACGACAGCAACAGCGTGAGCCCAGTCAGGATCGACCAGAGGATCGTGAAAAACCGCGCATACGGAGTGACACCGAACATGCCACCGACCTCGGTGACGGTCGGCAGGACTATTCCGGCGGAGATCGCGGCGCAGAACGACAGGGCGACACCCGTCAAAACCCAGGGCGCCCGTGACGGCCACCAGGCCCCGACCATAAGGATGCCGGTCGCACCCAGCGCCAGAATCAATTGTGGCAGCAGCGCGTGCAAGTCGGAAAGGGTCATGGCATCCCCCCCGTCTCCAGCAGCAGAGACACCGGCTCACGCAAAAACTCCAGAACCGGGGCGGGATACACCCCGAGAAGAACCACCAGCGCTGCCAGCGGTACTAGAATCAACCACTCGCGCACGGCCAGGTCATCGTTGCGGGCCAGTTTTTTGCTTTCGCCCCACAGCGCGCTCTGGACCACGCGCAGCATGTAGGCCGCGGAAAAGACCACTCCGGCCACAGCCATACCGCCCCACAGCGGATCAGCCTTGAAAGCTCCCAGCAGCACCAGGATTTCACCCGCAAAGTTGGCCAACCCCGGCAGCCCCAATGAAGACAGACAGAACAGCAGGAAAAACGCCGACAGATTGGGAAACACCGTCCACAGCCCTCCCAATTTGCCCAGCTCGCGGGTTCCGCTACGATCCTGAATCATGGCGATCATCACAAACAGACCGCCGGTGGTGATACCGTGATTGATCATCAACAGCAGACTGCCCTCCCAGGCCAACTGATTCCAGGCCGCCAGCCCGAGGATAACAAAACCGAGGTGGGCCACCGATGAGTAGGCGATCACCCGTTTCATGTCGGTCTGCACATAGGCAATCCAGGCCGCGTAGAAAATCCCCACCAGTGCCAGGATCGCCAGAAACGGCAGCGATTTCTGCGCCGCGGCCGGAAACAGCGGAAAAGCAAAGCGGATCATGCCGTAAACACCGGTTTTGAGCAGCAGTCCTGCCAGATCGACAGATCCGGCAGGGGGCGCTTCGGTGTGCGCATCGGGCAACCAGGTATGGAAGGGAAAGAGCGGCACCTTGACGATGAAGGCGAGCATAAAGCCGATGTAGAGGATCATCTCTTGACCGGGAGTCAACACCGTCTGCCGTAGCGCATCGAGGGCGAAGCTGTAGTCGCCGGTCTGCCCGCCGTGCAGCAGATAGAGCCAGATGATCGCCAGCAACAGAAAGAGGCTGCCTGCCAGGGTAAAGAAAAAGAATTTGACCGCCGCGTAAACCCGATTTTCGTGCCCCCAGACACCGATCAGGAAAAACATGGGGATCAGCATCAGCTCCCAGAACAGGTAGAAAAGAATCAGATCGAGGGAGAGGAATACGCCGATGATGCCGGTCTCCATCACCAGCACCAGCGCGTAGAAAAGCGCCGGGCGCTGCTTCTGCCTCCAGGAAATGAGGATCGCCGCGACCTGCAGCAGGGCGGTCAGCAGCACCAGCAGCAGAGAGATGCCGTCCATCCCCAGCGTATAGCGGATGCCGAACGGTTCGATCCAGGCGGCATCCTCGTAAAACAGCCAGCCGCTGCCACCGATCGACGACACCGCCATCCCCAGCGCGACGACCAGCACCGTCAGGGTCGTCAACAGGGAGATCCAACGGCACAGGTTGCTCGAATGCCGCAGCAGCAGACAGAGCAGCGTCCCGCCCAGCGGCAACCAGAGCAGCAGGCTCAACAGCGGAAAGGGTGTGGCAACATCAGGTGTCATTCAACAACAGACCTTTTCACAATGATCATATCCACGCGCAGAACAGAATCCTCTGCTACTTGACCGAGGCCAGCAGAAACCATCCGACAATCAGCAGCAAACCCCAGGCAAATCCTTGCAGATAAAAAGCGACCTGACCGTTGCTCAGCCTGCGCACATAATCGCCCCAATGCAGGCAAAGTCTCGCAAGCCCTTCCATCACCCCGTCGATCAGAGCTTTGTCACCCCCCTGCCAGCAGAAGCGGCAGATTGCACGATACGGCCGCAACAGAATCAACTCATAGACCCTGTCGGCCTGCCAGCCGCTGAGAAGAAAACTGCGCCAGCCCGCCTGCTCGTCCCCGGGGAAGGTCCGGTACCGCACATGGGCAATCACCCAGCCACCGACGAAGAATATCAGCATCAGAAACAACAGTCCGATTTCCGTACCGACGGGCAGCATCTCAGCCATCGGTTGTCCCAACCAGAGAGTCAACCACTCATGGCCACCAAAGAGGTGGGGCAGGTTGAGCAAGCCGGTACACAGGCCGAGCAGCGCCAGCGGGGGCAGGGTCCAGAGCATCAGCGGCGACGGAGCATGGCCCTGTCCAGCCTGCCGTGCGGTCCCAAAGAAAACCAGATAGAGCAGACGAAAACTGTAGAACGAGGTCAACCCGGCGGTCAGCACGCCGATCCCCCAGAGCGTGGCGTAAAAACCATCCCCCGCGGCGAAAGCCGTCAACAGAATAGCATCCTTGGAGAAGAATCCTCCGGTCAACGGCGTACCGGCCAGACAGAGGATACCGACCAAAAACAACCAGAAAACCTGCGGTGACTTCTCCTTCAGTCCGCCCATCCTGTAGATGTCGTTCTCTCCGCCGGCCAGATGGATCACACAACCGGCTCCCATAAACAACAGCGCTTTAAAAAATGCATGAGTGAGCAGATGGAACATCGCACCGGAGACGGTCCCGACCCCGACGGCGAGGAACATATAGCCGATCTGACTCATGGTCGAATAGGCCAGCACCCGCTTGATCTCACGCTGAGCAAGCGCACAACTGGCAGCATAGAGCGCCGTCAACGCTCCGACCAGGGCAATGGCGGCCATACCGGTCGGCGACAAGGACACCAGCGGGAACATTCGACAGAGCAGGTAGACCCCGGCGGTGACCATGGTTGCGGCGTGGATCAATGCCGAAACCGGGGTCGGCCCGGCCATGGCGTCCGGCAGCCAGGACATCAGCGGCAACTGCGCCGATTTACCGCAGGCACCACCGAGCAGCAGCAGGGTTAACCCCGTCAGCAGCAGCGGATCGAGCTCGGCAACACGGGCGTTGATCTGCTCGATCATGACGGTGCCGAAAGCGCTGAACAGCCAGAGCAGGGCAATGGCGAAGAACAGATCACCGATGCGGGTGACGATGAAGGCCTTGCGACCGGCACTGGCGTTTTTACTGTTGCGATACCAGAAACCGATCAGGCCGTATGAGCAGAACCCAACCCCTTCCCAACCGAGGAAGAGGAAGAGCAAATTATCCGCCAGGACGATGCAGAGCATGGCGAACACAAACAGATTGAGCAGAGCAAAGAAACGGGCCGGGCTCTCATCTTCTGCCATGTATCCGGCGGCGTAAAGATGGATCAGGGTGGCGACACCGGTGACCATCAGGGTCATCACCGCCGCCAGCGGGTCGAAGAGGATACCGACATCGGCCTGAAACCCGGCGCTCTTGAGCCAGCTGAACAGCACCACGCGGGTCCCTTCTCCGGATCCCAACGGCCAGAGAAGAGTAGCGAGCAGAAAGCTGCCCGACACTGCAGCGACAGAAAGTCCCGACACCAAGCGGTGTGGCAATCGACTGCCGAAGCAGACATTGATCACCCCGCCGAACAGCGGCAGAATCGGTATCAGAAACAAAAGCAGCGGATTCATCAGCCCCTCAGTTCATCAAAGGCACGCACATCAACGGTTCCCTTGCGCCGATTGAGATAGACCACCATCGCCAGCGAGATCGACACCTCCGCTGACGTCATCGCCATCAGGAAGACGACCATAATCTGGCCGTCGATCTGCTGCCAGAACGCCGAAGCTCCCACCAGGGTCAGACCGACAGCATTCAGCATGATCTCCACCCCGATCAGGATCATGATCAGGTTACGACGCGCCAGCACACAACCGAGCCCGAGAAGAAAAAGGATCGCCGAGAGGTACAGGACATGCTCCAGCGGGACAATCATGCGCCCTCCTCTTTTTTCTGCCGCCGTTTGCGCTCCGGCTTGCCGACATAGAAGGCGCCAACAGCGGCAAACAGCAGCTGAAAGGAGACCACTTCTACCGCCAGGGCATATTTTCCGAACAGTGCAAAGCCAAAATCCCGCGGCGTGGCGTACCAGCGCGGGACGCCCTGTGCAACCCCGGCATCGACGCCGATCAGCATCAGGGTGCAACCCACCAGCGCCAGCGCCAGGAGCAGTACCGGCAACCATTGCCACCAGGTCGGTCCCATTCGGTCCGCCTCGGGTGTCGGCGCCAGCTCCAGCATCATGATGATAAACAGAAACAGCACCATGATCGCCCCAGCGTAGATGATCACCTCCCAGGCCGCGACCAGCGGTGCGCCGAGCAGGTAAAACAGTAGCGCCAGAGCAAAAAAGCTGTTGACCAGATAGATCACCGCATGGACCGGGTTACGCCGGGTAATCGCCAACAGGGTAGCGATGACAGTGACCAGTCCGAGGAGGTAGAAGAGTACGGTTGCCATGTAAAGCCTTATGCTCTGCAGCTTTCAGGCCCCGGCGAAACACTCCGGAACCAAAAACACTGTCGTTACGGCATCAAATCTTTGGGATCGACCGGCGCAGTTTCGGTCGGAAGCCCACCGCGTGGTGCCGCCACCCCGACCCCGCTCTGCCGATAAAAATTATAGTCCGGCGTATGGCCACCGTGATCGACCAGCAGATCGTCTTTCTCCCAGACAAGCTTCAGCGGATCCCGCCCGGCCAGTTCGAATTCACCCGTCACCTGAATCGCCAGGGTCGGGCAGGCCTCAGTGCAGAGGCCGCAGAAGATACAGCGGGTGAAGTTGATCCGGAACCACGCGGCATGACGCCTTCCGTCGTCCCCTTCGGCCGCTTGCATCGAAATACAGTCCACCGGACAGGCCGCGCTGCACAGATGGCAGGCGACACAGCGCTCATGGCCTTCCGGGTCACGGGTCAACATCAGCCGCCCACGGTAGCGCTGGGCCATCTGCTGTTTCTGCTCCGGGTACTGCACCGTCACCGGCCTGCGCATCATATTGCACAGCGTCACCCAGAACGGCTGCAGGGTCCCTTTTATGTCGCGCCACAGACTCATGTGCGGCTCCACAACAGCACCGCGCCGGTCAACAGCACGTTGAGCAACGCCAACGGAAGCAAGATTTTCCAACCGAAATGCATCAGCTGATCATAGCGCAGGCGGGGCAGGCTGCCCCGCACCCAGATAAAAAAGAAACAGAGGGCCAGCACCTTGACGCCGAACCAGATCACCCCCGGCAGCAGCGGACCGAGCCAGCCGCCGAGAAAGAAGACAGTGACCATCGAGCTGAGGATCACCAGGTTGATATATTCGCCGACGAAGAACAGTCCGAAGCGCATCCCCGAGTACTCGGTATGAAACCCGCCGACCAACTCATTTTCGGCTTCCGGCATATCGAAAGGGGTCCGTTTCGATTCGGCGACCACGCTGACCAGAAAAATCAGAAAAGCCAGCGGATTGACGAGAATAAACGGCGCGGCCTGCTGGGCAAGAACAATATCGGTCAACGAGAAGGACCGCGCCAGCATCACCACCGGCACCAGTGCCAGGCCCATCGACAGTTCGTAGCTGATCAGCTGAGCCAGCCCGCGGATACCGCCGAGCAAAGAATACTTTGAGTTGGAAGCCCACCCTCCCAGCGCCACGCCATAAACCGCCAGCGAAGACAGCCCGAGAAAATAGAGTACACCGACGTTGAGGTCGATCACCACCAGCGGCAGTTCATGGCCAAAAACCTGCAGCGGCGGTCCAAACGGCACCACGGCAAAGGTCAGAATCGCAGTCACCGCCGCCATCCCCGGAGCCAGCAGAAACAGCCATTTATCGGCCCGATCCGGCAGAAAATCTTCCTTCGTCAGAAGCTTGATGACATCCGCCAACGGCTGCATCATCCCAAAGGGACCAACCCGGTTCGGGCCGTGACGCAGCTGCATGCGGGCAAGTATCTTCCGCTCTGCCAACACCAGGTAGGCCGCCATGGTCATGATCACAGCGAAGATCACACCCAGTTTTATCAGGATCAGGACAATCATTATCAGGCCATCGATCATGACGCCCCCCCTTCGATATCACAGGGCAGAGACAGACCGCCGGGAACAAAGATTTCCAGCGGCGTGCCCGGCAGACAGGGCACAATGGCACGCCTGGTCGCCATCCGCTCATCGCAAAACAGCCGCAGGCGGAAAAGGCCGTGTGCCGTCTTCAGTGTGACGTCTTCGCCCTCTTGCAGATGACGCTGTTGTGCCTCCTGCGGGTGTACCATTAAACGCGGTGTCACCAGACGCGGCGTTACCGTCTGCGACAGGCTGCTGGCCACCTCAGAACCGTAACAGCTTTGCACCGGCAACAGACGCAGGTCACCGTCCTGCGACCAGATCTCCACCGTCGACTCCTCGACCGGCTCCGGGTCCTGTGGGGCGACCTTTATTCCCTCATCCCCCGGCTGCAGACGGCTCATCCCTTCCAGCCGGGGTTCGCTCTGTTCCATCGCGCGGCGCAACGCGGTCACAGAATGTCGCTCTCCCAGCAGATCCTGCAGCATCTGCCAGGCCGGTTGCGGTTGCGAGCCGGGTGTTTCCGGCATGAATTCGCGCGGCGGGTGCTGCCCTGCAGTGACGGCAGCGATGGGAATGCCGGGTTGCAGTGCCGCGGAGAACGCCTGCATACGCCCCTCGTTATTGATATAGACACCATCGCCTTCCACCGTTGTGGCAGTCGGCAACAGCAGGTCGGCCCGCCGGGTCGCGTGGGTTGGCAGACAATCGAACACCGCCAGATAATCGAGGCGTGACAGAGCCAGCTGCATCCGCCCCGCTTCCGGATGCTCGCTGCCGGGGTCGCTCTCAAGACAGACCAGGGCCTTGATTCGACCGTTCTCCAGACGTTCCAGCAGATCCTCCTGCGGGGCGTCTTCAAGCAATCCGCCGCCAAAGCTGTTAACACGCGGCAACAGGGGATGAATCAAACAGTAGCGATCATCATTATCGCAACTTTCGGTCAAATGGCCGAGCAGTTGCAGACCAACACCACCAAGCAGGTCGCTGCCGCCAACCAGCACCGGTCGCCGGGCCGTCATCAGCTCGGACAACAGGTTATTAAGCAGTCCAGTTTCACACCGACCGGCCAGCAGACAGAGGATCTGTTCCTGGGTCAGCGGGTGATGTTCAAAGACGCACGGCAAATCAACCGGACGCGGGTCGAGCACCACAATCCGTCCACCCTCACGAACCGCCTGCCGCAGAGCCAGCGCCAGCATCGGTGCCTCGTTCAACGGATCGGCCCCGATCACCAGAACCAGATCACTTTTGCGGACCTGCCGCAACGACGCCAGATGAGACGAGAGGGGACCAACCGCCTGGCGAATCGCCCTGCCACGGCGGGGGTGCAGTTCAAACACCGGCGCCGGACACTTCAGACTTCTAGCCCACTGTTTGAGCAACCAGTTCGCTTCGAGGGAGGCACGCCCCGAGCCGACAAAGGCCACCGCCCCGGGACCATGCTCGGCGATGACCCCGGCGATTTTATCACGCAGGCGGTTCAGCGCCTGTGCAACCGGAACGTTGGTGCCGTCGACACGGGCCTGGCGGGGACGCTTGGGGTGGTTGACGTAGGAGCTGCCGAAGCGGCCGCGATCACAGATAAAATGCCCGTTGGTCTGCACGTTCACTCCGCTGACCACCCGCTGTATTTCACGGTATCGCCCACCGGGAACGGTCGCACACCCCAGTGAACAGTGGGGACAGATCGACGGAGCCTGCTGCAGATCCCAGAGGCGGGTTTTGAAACGGAAGGTTTTATCGGTAAGAACGCCGGTGGGACAGACATCGACGATATTGCCGGAAAAGTCACTTTCGAGCATGCCGTCCGTAAAACGGCCGAAGAAAACCCGCTGTCTCGAGCCCATCGGCCCGAAATCACGGCCACCACAGTAATCCTGATAGGTTCGTGCGCAGCGGTAGCACTGGATGCAGCGGTTCATCTCCTGCGCGATAAACGGGCCCAGATCCTGATTCTGATAGGTGCGCTTGTTGCCACGATAGTTTCGTACACCGTGGCCACTGGAGATGGTCATCTCCTGCAGTTGACACTCGCCGCCTTCGTCACACACCGGACAATCATGAGGGTGGTTGGTCATCAACCATTCTCCAACATGCTCGCGGAACTCCATGGCCTGTGCGGTATCGGTTTCGACCACCATCCCCTCTTCTGCCGGGGTCATGCAGGACATCTTCAATCCGGGCATTTTCCCCTCAACCACCGTCACAGCGCACATCCGACAGGCCCCGACCGCACCCAGTGCGTGGTGGTAACAGAAGTGCGGCACCACAATTCCCAGCTGTGCGGCGGCCTCGAAAATCGTACTGCCGTCAGGAATCGTGACGCTCAAATTGTCGATGGTCAAGGTTGGCATACTTGCGTCCGTCTACGCTGTGAAAGGGCAACGGCCCTTCTGAATATGATCCACCACTTCCTGCTCAAAATTGCTCAGCAGACCGTCAACCGGCCCCATCGCCCCTTCAGCCAGAGCACAGAAACTGTTGCCGCAGATATTCCGGTGCTGCGCTTTCAACATCTGCAGATCATCATCGGTTCCTTGACCCCGTTCGATCTTCTCCAGCAGCCACACCACCAGCGGCAGACCATCACGACAGGGGGTACACCAACCACAGCTCTCGCGGGCAAAGAATCGGATCAGGTTGAGAGTCACTGCCACCATACAGGTCCGATCGTCGAACACCGTCACCCCTGCAGTACCAAACCGGCTGCCAACGGCTTCGAGGGTCTGATAATCGAGGGCGACATCCAAGTTGTCAGCAGTCAGAAACGGCGTCGAGGCCCCACCGGGCAGACAGGACTTGAACGCGCGCCCCTGCCAGACGCCGCCGCCGTAGTCGTCGATCAGCTCCCGGAGGGAAATCCCCACCGGCAGTTCAAAACACGCGGTCTGCTCTAAATGGCCGGACAGTCCGTACAGCTTTGTCCCTGCCCCTTCGACGGTCAGCGCCAGATCCTTGAACCATACGGCGCCGCCGTTAACGATATGCTGGATATTGGCCAAGGTCTCGACATTATTGACCGTCGTTGGCCGCCCGAACAGACCACGCACCGCCGGGAAAGGCGGCTTGGAGCGAGGATTGGGGCGCTTCCCTTCCAGACCGTTGAGCAGCGCGGTTTCCTCCCCGAGGATGTAACGTCCGGCGCTGCCATGGACATGCAGCTCAAAACCGAAACCGCTGCCCAGGATGTCCTTTCCCAGATAGCCGGCCTCTGTCGCCTCGACGATGGCCCGTTCCAGATAAGCGAATTGCTCTTTATAGGCGTAGCGGATAAAGATGTAGCCGGTGTCGATCTGCATCGCATAGGCGGCGATAATCATCCCCTCCACCAGTTGATGGGGGTCCGCTTTCAGGAGTTCACCGTCCTTGTAGGTGCCCGGCTCCATCTCGTCACAATTACAGACCAGATATTTGGGACCCGGATTCTCCGCCGGGAAGAACGACCACTTCACCCCGGTGGGGAACCCCGCACCGCCCCGCCCGCGCAGACCGGACGCCTTAACCAGCTCACAGACCTCCTTGGGTGTCATCTCCCGTACGGCTTTCTTCAGCCCCAGATACCCTCCGGACCCTTCATACTCTTTCAGAAAAGCGGTTTCACCGGGGCGGCGATTTTTGAACAGCAGCTGCTCGGTTTGTTTCATCCCTGCGCCTCCTGCCGGAGCGCATCTACAATCCGATCCGCATCGTCTGTCGTCAATGGACCGTAGGTATTCTGGCCGACCATGATCGCCGGGGCCCGCCCGCAGGCCCCAAGGCAACAGCTCGGCAGCAGGGTAAAGAGACCATCCGCCGTCGTCTCACCGAAGTCGATTCCCAGATGTTCCCGCAGGTGGGTCGCCAACGCGTCGCCGCCACGGCTCCAGCAGCAGATCGAATCGCAGATATGGATCGGATAACGGCCCACCGGCTGGCGGAAAATTTTATCGTAGAAGGTTGCCACCTCTTCGACTTCCAGCGGTGTCAAACCGAGGATTTTAGCCACCAGCGCTACCCCCTCGTCCGGCACCCAGCCATGGTTGTCCTGTACAGATCGAAGCAGGTCGATGATCAGCTCGCGCGGGTGCTCCAGCCCGGCGACCTGAACTGTAAATTTATCGAGCTGTTCTGCAGTGAGCAATTCCATCATCTATCGACACTTTCCGAAGCTTGTCGCGGGTCCTGAACACCAGGCCCGTCTACCTGTCCAAATCCGCCAACACAAAATCGATCGAGCCGAGGATCGTAATCAGGTCCGCCAGCAGGCCGCCCCGGCTCATCTGCCGCACCATCTGTATATGAGCGAACGACGGGGTGCGAATACGCAATCGATACGCGCTGCTGCCGCCATCACTGACCAGATAGTAGCCACACTCCCCTTTGCTCGATTCCGTCGCCCGATAACATTCTCCCGGTGGCGGGCAGGGTCCACTGCTGACATTGACAAAATGGTGAATCAAACTTTCGATATCGTGCAGTCCGTCCTGACGCTGCGGATAGGCAAAGCGATAGTCGTCACACATCCAGCGTCCATCCGGCATCTCACGAGCCGCCTGGGTGACAATTCGCAGCGACTGACGTAGTTCTTCGAGGCGCACCAGATAGCGGGCGAAGCTGTCGCCTCCGGTGGCCGTTGCTACGTCGAAATCGAAGCGTTCATATCCCGAATAGGGCATTCTGCGCCGCAGATCCCAGTCGAACCCGCAGGCCCGCAGATTCGGGCCGCTCATCCCCCAATCGAGGGCCTGATCGAGATCGACCTCGCCGTTCCCTTCGGTACGCACCCGGAAGATTGGTCCGTCGGTCAGCATGCTGTCCAGCTCGTCGATGCGCCGCGCGAAGTCGCCGGTGAAGACATCGACCTTCTGCTTCCAACCCTCCGGAAGATCGAGGGGCAAGCCACCGATCCGCAGCCACGACGGGTGCATCCGCCCGCCGGTGATCATCTCGATAATATCGAAGATCTTTTCACGCGACTCAAAACAGTAGAATACCGGCGTCATCGCGCCGACGTCATGAGCGAAGGTGCCCAGCCACACCAGATGATTGGCGATGCGGAACAGCTCACAGAGCATCACCCGCACATATTCGGCCCGCGGCGGGACGTTCACACCGAGCATGGTCTCCAGCGAGTTGAGATAGGCCAGATTGTTCTGAACCCCGGAGAGATAATCGATCCGGTCGGTGTAGGGGATAAACTGCGCCCAGTGCTGGCGCTCGCCGATTTTTTCGGCACCCCGATGATGATAACCGAGGTCGACATCCAGATCGTCGATCTCCTCACCGTGCATCTTGAGAATCAGGCGCAACACACCATGGGTACCGGGATGATGCGGCCCCAGATTGAGGACCATAGTGCCGTCGTCATCATCGCCAAAGGGGTAATAACGATCACCCATCATCGGCGCCAGGTCGGAAGCCGTCTCCAGGGTATAAGGTGCCATCTCGGTGGCCCGCGACGGATGATCCTTGCGCAAGGGATGTCCCTGCCAGGATTCGGGCATCAGAATGCGCCGTTGATCCGGATGTCCGCGAAAATCGATACCGAACATGTCGAAGATTTCACGCTCGTACCAGTTAGCCGAGGGGAACACGTCCGTCGCTGAAACAGCCTGCGGCATTCCATTCGACAGGACAGTTTTGATCCGCAGGTAGCCGGGATCGTCAAAGTTGGTCAGGTGATAAACAAGACTGAAGTCGTTGTCGGGCCGGTTGCGACGCTCACGCTCATCGACAGCGGTCACATCCTCCAGCCGCCGGTACCGACTGGACGCACCCTCTTTCAAAAACCGCAGTAGATCGGGGATCTGTTCCGGAGCCGTCTGCAGGGTCGGCATATCGGCGGCCTGTTCGTCATACACAACCTGCTCACCGAATTTCTCGGCCAGTTCACGACGCAAATCGATCACTGAATCGTTAAAGGGGACTTTCGGTTGCGGCTGCCGCCAGAGTTTGTTGTTGCGATGCCCGAAGAAGTCGGGCGTCTGCTGACTGGAACCGCGCACCGGACTGTTGCCATATCCTGGGCCGCGGGGATCGCGGCTCTTGGTCTCGCCGTCGATCAACGGCGGCACCGTGGTTCCTTCACTGCCCCCCTTCAGCCCCAGCACCTTGCGGGCGGGCTGTTCTTCAGCGACAATCTTTTTCTGCAGTTCGAGCACCCCCTGCAGAAACGCTTCGGGCCGCGGCGGGCAACCGGGAATATAAATATCGACCGGCAGGATCTGGTTGACCCCCTGAATGACGCTGTAGACATCGTACATGCCGCCCGAGTTGGCACAGCTGCCCATGGCGATGACCCACTTGGGGTTGGGCATCTGCTCATAGAGACGCAGGATCGAATCGCCCATCTTCTTGAACGGCGTCCCGGAGATGATCATCAGGTCAGCTTCGCGGGGCGTGCCGCGCAAGACCTCGGCCCCGAAGCGGGCCAGATCGAACCGGGGCGTCATGCTGGTCATCATCTCGACAAAGCAGCAGGACAGCCCGAAGAACATCGGCCACAGGCTGTTTTTCCGTCCCCAGTTGATAACATCGTCAAGTCTGGTGAGGACGACATTTGGCGGGATGTCAGAACTCATTTTCGACCTCCGCCATACAACCGCTCACGCTCGGAACGAGATCCCCAGTCCAGACCGCCCATCTTCCACAGGTACACCAACCCCAGAAAAAGGATAATGATAAAGAAGGTGATCTGCCAGAAACCGGCCCAGCCGAGCAGATCGTAGGCCACCGCCCAGGAGACGACAAAAACCGCTTCGACATCGAAGACGATAAAAAAGATTGCGACCAGATAGAAAGGAACCGGTTCACGCAAGCGCGCTTCACCGGTAGGGAGAACGGCAGACTCGTAGGGCTGGCCCTTGATATCTCCGCGGGTGCGTTGACCGAGAAAGCGCGCCAACAGCAGCAGCACGGAAATCAGAACAACAGCGAGCAGGGCGTAGAGCCCCAGTGACATCAACGCTTCAAAGGAAGGGGGTGATGCGGTAGTCAGCGTAGGGACCGTTGTCACAGGAGTTACAGCCACTGGCGTCTCCTCGATGGAGCACGGGAAGTCTGGAATATCATTGCATTAAGCCAGCAATGATAGCACACAACGGCAGGTCCAACCAACGGCAGGTAAAAAAATTTATCGGCGGTCGCTTTTTCTACTTCAGCTGTGCTCCCGCGCCTTCAGAAAGCGAACGCCGTCCCACTCTTCCATGGTGTGCCCGAGTCGCCATTCACTGGCCGCCAGGTAGGTCAGATGGCCTTCGGCGTCATGGGCCAGATGGGCTTCGTTCTTCTTCTGAAATTCCGCCAGCAGTTTTTTGTCGTCACACTCGATCCACCGGGCGGTGGTATAGGTCACCCCTTCATAGACCGCGTTGACGTTATATTCCGCCTTAAGCCGCTCCATGGTGACATCGAACTGCAGCACCCCCACCGCTCCGAGGATAAATTCCGCTCCCGAGAGCGGCTTGAAAACCTGCACCGCGCCCTCTTCGGCGAGCTGCACCAGTCCCTTCTGAAGCTGCTTCGACTTGAGCGGATCCTTCAACCGTACCCGGCGGAAATGCTCCGGCGCGAAGTTGGGAATTCCGGTGAATTTGAGCGGCTCCTTCGGGGTGAAGGTATCGCCGATCTTGATGGTGCCGTGATTATGCAGACCGATGATATCGCCGGGGAAGGCTTCCTCGACATGGGCCCGATACTGCGCCATGAAGATAGTCGCCTTGGAGAGACTGACCTCCTTGCCGATGCGGTGATGCCGAACTTTCATCCCCTTGGTGAACTTGCCGCTGCAGATGCGCAAGAAAGCGATCCTGTCACGATGAGCAGGGTCCATGTTCGCCTGAATCTTGAAAACAAAACCGGAAAAGGTCTCCTCTTCGGGAGCGACGATGCGCTCCAGCGTGCTTCGAGGTCCCGGCGCAGGGGCAAGTTCAACGAAGGCATCGAGCATCTCCTGTACGCCGAAGTTGTTGATGGCACTGCCGAAGAAGACCGGCGTCTGACTGGCCTTGAGGTAATCGTCAAGGTCAAAAGGATTGGCCGCGCCTTCGAGGAGTTCGATCTCCTCGCGCAGTTCATCGGCCTGGCTCCCCAGAATCTCATCGAGCTTGGGATCATCGAGACTGTCGATCTTCACTGTCTCGGTGCTGGTGGCCGATTCCCCCGGGGTGAACAGGTTGAGCTCCTTGCGGTAGAGGTTGTACACACCGCGAAAGCGCTTACCCATGCCGATCGGCCAGGACAGCGGCGCGCACTCGATCTGCAATTTCTCTTCGATATCGGAGAGCAGTTCGAGGGGATCGAGACCCTCGCGATCGAGTTTATTGATAAAGGTCAGCACCGGGGTGTTGCGCATCCGACAGACCTCCATCAACTTCTCAGTCTGCGGCTCGACCCCCTTGGCGCTGTCGACCACCATCACCGCGCTGTCGACGGCGGTCAGCACCCGATAGGTGTCTTCGGAGAAATCCTGGTGGCCGGGGGTATCAAGCAGGTTGATTTCGAAATTGCGATAGTCGAACTTCATCACCGAAGACGACACCGAGATGCCCCGCTCCTTTTCGATACTCATCCAGTCGCTGGTCGCGTGCCGGTCCGACTTGCGCGCCTTGACCGTGCCCGCCATCTGAATCGCGCCACCGAACAGCAACAATTTTTCAGTGAGGGTCGTCTTCCCTGCATCCGGGTGACTGATAATGCCGAAGGTGCGCCGCTTGGCGATTTCTTTTTGCAGTTCCTTGCTCACAATTAGGTGTCCTTCTTAAGCTGAGATTGTGTCGTCCGGCGCTTTCTCTTCGGGAACCCGCCAACGTTTGTGCATCCAGAACCACTGGGTCACATCCCGCCGCGCCGCGGCCTCGATCCGGTCGGTCAACAGCTGGGTATTGCGGTGGATCAGGTCGGAATCAGCGCCATTTTCGAGAAACATCGGCGCCTCGGCGGACAATCGATAGCGAAAATCTGGCAGACGGGTGATAAAGATCGGCACCACCGGAATCTGAAATTTCATCGCCATATTGGTGATCGCCGTCGTGGTGTAGGCCTTGCGACCAAAAAAATCGACCGCGACCGAACCCGGTGGCCGGATATGCTGATCGAGCAGAATCGCAACCCCTCGCCCCTGCTGCAACGACTTGAGAATGCGCCGGGCCCCCTTTTTGCTGTCGAGCACCCGCGCCCCGTGGCTCTCCCGAAGACGGGTAACGTAGGTATCGACGCGCGGATTTTTCATCGGCTTGGCCACAACATCGAAGGGGAAACCGAGCTCGGGCATCGCAAAGTTGCCCGCCTCCCATACGCCGAGATGTCCGGTTAAAAACAGAACCCCCCGATCGTACCCGTAAGCACGCCGAATATGGTCGATTCCACTCAGGTCAAAATAGCGCTGCAGATCATCGCTGCCGGGACGAAACCGATCGAGTCGCAACATATCGACACTACTGGCACCGAAATGCGCAAACACCCGCGATACATTCCGGGCGACCTCGGCTGAACTCATCTCGGGAAAAGCCCGCTGCATGTTATGTCGCGCCAGGCGATGCCGAGCCGGCTGAACCCATCCCGCTAAACGCCCGAGGCACTGCCCGCCCCACAGCACAAAAGTCCGCGGCAGATGACGAACCACAGCGGCCATCACCAACAGTGCGATGTATTCCAACTGAAACTGTAGAGCCCGCGAACGCTTCACCCTGTGTCTCTCCGGTATCGATACGAAAAACAAGCTGAGAACTATAGCCCAAACAGGTCGCGGAGTGAAGTCCCATCTGTCCGGAAACGCTCTCGTCTCACGCTTGACCGCGAACAGCTCCTGTCATATTCTGCGAAGCGGTTTGTATCCTGAAGTTCACCCTTTGTCCCGGGAGCCCCCATGGCCGTTTACGAAGCACGTCACCCACTGATCAAACACAAGCTTGGCCTGATGCGCCAGGCCGACATCAGCACCAAGGATTTTCGCAACCTGGCCTCCGAGGTCGCCCGCCTTTTAACCTACGAGGCCACAAAAGACCTCGAGACAGTCAAGGAGACCATCGACTGCTGGTCGGGCCCGGTTGAGGTCGATCAGATCAAAGGCAAAAAAATCACTGTCGTTCCGATCCTGCGCGCCGGTCTGGGGATGATGGACGGCGTCCTCGACCTGATTCCCAACGCCCGTGTGAGCGTCGTCGGCCTGTACCGCAATGAAGAGACCCTGGAACCGGTCGCCTATTACGAGAAAATGACCAGCAACATGTGCGACCGTACTGCACTGATCCTCGACCCGATGCTGGCCACCGGCGGTTCGCTGATCGCCTGTATCGATATGCTCAAGGCCTCGGGATGCACCAGCATCCGCGGCCTGTTTCTCGTCGCGGTACCGGAGGGGATCCAAAAGGTCAAAGAAAAGCATCCGGACGTCGATATTTTTGTCGCCGCCGTTGATGAGCGCCTGAACGAGCAGGGCTATATCCTGCCCGGGTTGGGAGATGCCGGCGACAAAATCTTCGGGACCAAATAGACTCTGCCAACCCTCATCGCACAAGAGGATTTCTATGAACCAGAACCTGCCGTCCTCGGACTACAACTTTAGACTCAAAGACGGTCTGATCGGTGCCCAGATGCTGTTTGTTGCTTTCGGTGCGCTGGTCCTTGTCCCCCTGCTGACCGGGCTGAACGCCAACGTCGCGCTGTTTACCGCCGGTGCAGGCACTCTACTGTTCCAGATCATCACCCGCGGGCAGGTACCGGTCTTTCTGGCCTCCAGCTTCGCCTTTATCGCGCCGATCATCTACGGCGTGCAGCAGTGGGGCATTCCCGGGACCATGTGCGGACTGGCCGCAGCGGGTGTTCTCTACATGATCCTGAGCTTTGTGATCCGTATCTTCGGATCGGGAATCCTGCACCGTATCCTGCCACCGGTCGTCACCGGACCGGTCATCATGGTCATCGGCCTGGTCCTGGCTCCAGTCGCGGTACACATGGCCTCCGGACGCACCGGGGATGGCGCGGCCTGGCTGGTCCCGGAAACGACTGCCTTCATCATCGCCGGCATCTCACTGGCGGTCACCATTCTGATTTCGCTGCTGGCCAAAGGATTCTTCAAGCTGATCCCCATCCTCTGCGGCATCACTGCCGGGTACATCACGGCGCTGGTCCTCGACGCCTCGGGATTCACCGCTTCGGTGCAGGGCAGCTTTAATCCGGGCGATCTGCAGAACTGGACCGCGCCGGCGCTGATCTCGATGCAGTCGATTGCCGACGCCCCCTGGTTCGCGATCCCCGATTTCACCTTTCCCAGCTGGAATCTGGAAGCCATCCTGTTCATCGTTCCGGTCGCCATCGCCCCAGCCATCGAGCATTTTGGGGACGTTCTCGCCATCGGCAACATCACCGGCAAGGACTACGTCGAAAAACCGGGCATCCAGAACACCATGCTCGGCGACGGTGTCGCCACCAGTCTGGCGGCCTTCCTTGGCGGTCCGCCCAACACCACCTATTCGGAGGTCTCCGGTGCCGTCGCCCTGACCCGCGCCTTCAACCCCGCGATCATGACCTGGGCCTCGATCGCCGCTATCCTGCTGGCCTTCGTCGGCAAGCTCGGCGGTTTTCTCAACACCATCCCCGTCCCGGTCATGGGCGGCATTATGGTACTGCTGTTCGGCGCCATCACCGTCATCGGCATCAGCACTCTGGTCAAGGCGGGTACCGACCTGATGGAACCACGCAACCTCGCAATCGTCGCTATCATTCTGGTGTTCGGCATCGGCGGGATGAATTTCGATCTCGCCGTCGTCAAGCTGGGCGGGATCGGCCTGGCAGGAATTATCGGAGTATTATTAAACCTGATTCTGCCGGGAAAAAGCGGATCGCTCTGATTTCGCTGCAAAGCAAAATTTAACGAAAAGGGAGAGTCGAGCGGGCTCTCCCTTTTTTGTTATCACGTCAGCGGAACTCCGGTCAGCGCACTGAGGCGCTGCCGTGTTTCATCAGCTCTGCGGTGATGAATTCCGTACCAACCACAGGCCTCGGCGCCCTGAACATTTGCCTTGAGATCATCGATAAAAACGGTCCGGTCGGGAGTCAAACCGAAACGTTCGCAGGCGATCTCAAAAATCCGTGGATGCGGCTTCATCACCCCCACCTCAAAAGAGGCCATCTGCCCGTGACTGATGTCCGCCAACCGGTAAGCTGTCAGCAGATGTTGCCAGTGGAGATCGCTGGTATTCGAAATCAGATAAACGCCACATGACTTTTTGATTTGTCTCGCCAGATCCAGCATTTCGTCAATGGGCGCAAACAGATCGTTCCAAGCGGCGATAAGCGCGTCCTCTGGGAGAGGATACTCCAGCAAGCCGTTGAGTTTTTCCAGAAACTGAGTGTTGCTGATCTCGCCATGCTCGTAAGGCACAAGATCAACTGCGGCAAGAAATGCATCCACGGTACGCACCCGCGCACCCTGCCGACACAACACCTTCACCAACCTGTCATAGGTAAAATCGATCAACACTCGTCCCACGTCAAAGACGACGTCTGTAACGCAGGCCCCGCCATTTCTTGGCACATTTCTCGTCATTTCTTTTCCGTGATTTTCGTTAGCGAAAAATCGGGAGAAATCGCCAGCCCTCGACCTCGGACTCTGCCACGAGATGTTGTCCCGAAATACTCCCCCGGGATATCAAAACGCTTATCGCTTCGATTCCATTTCATCAGGCGACTGCTGATTTCGCGCTCAGTGTTCAGGTCGACCAATTTTGCATCTAGAAATTCAAGCTCTTTTGTTTTGGGATTAGATTTTGCTGATTGCGCCACAAGGCGGCTTGACGGCACCCCTTCGACAAACAACAAAACCTCGACCGGCTCCATCCTGACCTCAACGATACGACCAAGCAGGTCACTGCCGAAATTGTTTTTCATCATCGCGGCAGAAAAGACCTCTCCTTCAATGTTTTCTTTGTCATCCCGCTGGTGAAAATAGGCTTCGATCCGCGCATCCTTCATCACCAAACGGTTCACCGACCGGATCCGGAAAATTTCGAACCGATGCGGCATGACGACAACAAGACCAGCGCTTAAGCGGGCCGTCAGGCGGTCCTTGTCGTAGCTCGTAAGTGAAAACTTATCGATTTTGAGGGGAATTTCTGAACGAACCTTGCCACCCTCATACCGATGTATTTCCCCATGGCTCTGCAGCCAATACGCATAGCATAAGACCAAAAGAGCTGAAAATGCCAAGAGTGCATATGTAAAGGTACGGCGTAGTTTCATAATGAAGTAAAAAAGGGACCGGCGCTATGCCGGTCCCTACCAAAAAACATTGTTAATACGTCCTTTGATTCATCGGACTGAAACAGTTACGGCGTTGGGGCGGCATACACCCATGTCATGACATCGACACCACCACCACTCAGATCTTCACAAGAAACAGTCAGTCCATCCGCATTCTCAGCCAGTAGATCACAAACCATCTCAAGAGATGTTCCCATTTCATCCCAGATTTCCAAACCACCTGAAGGACTCAACTGCCAGGTGTTGAAAAACATTCCATCATTGTTAACCCAGCCGGGATCGCCAATGGTCGGCACGCTCCATGACAGATAATACCCATCAACAAAACTTCCCGCCGTTCCATCGCCCATGAATGCAACCTCCTCAAGGGTTTCAGGAGACGACGTATCATCATAGTTGAAATAGAAACTGTTGTTCATATTCTGTCCATGATTGGTCAGCATCTCGACGGTAAATCCACTCACAGGTGCAGAGAGAACAATCTCATCCGACTGGCCACGGGCGTAATTAACGCCGTCTTTGTAGGCACGGGTCTGCATGCGGAATACTGTACCGGTTGACTCGTCAACATCGACTAACGCCAACACTGATGCAGGAATATTTACGGAGGTCATCGCTGCCGTTGCCCTTACGGACAGCTCTTTCTCCGTCTCACTCCACATGATAATCCGAATCTGACTGATCAAGCTCCAGTTGGTCTCACCTGTGGGATTTGTCCAGGAGATCGTCAGGCTTCCATCGGTCTCCCATGTCGGTGTCACACTGCTGGCATGAATATGGGGAACCACGGTTGCTGCTGGGGATGCAAACGTTTTCGTTATGACATCACCATTAGCCGCCTTAGCTGTAAAGGTATAGGTTTCGTTCTGAACAACATAATCAGGTCGGGTGAAATATCCTGTACTGACAGAGTCTTCAGCAGTCACCTCACAGGTGCCGGTCTCACAATTGTACGTAACATACGTCGACTTCGAGAAATCGTAATCGTAAAAGTCCGCCACAACGTCGCCGGTTCCGTCCGTCAGTTCCAGATCATGAACCATCCAGTTTTCAGCGTGGCGGTCATCCAGCTCGGGCATGGTGAATTCCACCCAACTGGTCGTCACCGGTCCTGTGCGCCACTCATCATTGCGGGTCTGGATATAGTACCAGGACATATCAACGGCCAGATCGGTGGTTCCGATCTCATAGCCCACCGGATGATATAAATGCCACCAGTTTTGACTATACTTCGTCCCGGAAGAATAATTAAATGCTGCCTCTACATCAATTTCAGGCCAATCCGCACTATCCGAACCATCCCAGTTTAACTCAAAAAGAATCGAATTGAGCCCGGCAGGCGCGCCACTGAAGCCGTCAAGCAGCAAGGTGCCGTCAGTCTGTATCGTCCAATCACCGTCCGCATAATCACTCGTTGATGACCAAGTTGGCGAATATACAGTTTTGTTCCAGCTCGCCTCAAATGTGCCATCTGACAAGAATTCGAAATTCCAGTTTTCTTGAGAATCGCCAAACCAATAATTCACGCTGTAGTAGCGATCATTCAGCAACGCCGGATAGAAATTACCATCTTCCAGCTCGTCTGGGATGCCATTTCCATCACGGTCCTTATTGACAAACTCATCAGGAGCCTGAACGATCACCCCACCCATGGTCGGATCAGGGAACAGGCCCGTTGCTTCATCGCCACTAAACCCTGGCAACAAGCTACGGAAATCGATACCGGCAAACAACTGGCTGACATCGAAAATAAAGTCATCTGTGATGTCGTCAGGAGTGTTGTTATCGTCTACAGTCACCGGCTCATCAAGTCCTGTAAGTGCCATGGCAATTCCATCGCGCACTTCTGCAATTGCCTCAGCCGTGACATCGACCTCTTCCCACATCATCGTCGATTCGTTGTAAACCCAATCGGTCTCAATGAGACTGAAAATGTCGTCAAGTTGATCATCGGTTTCGGCTTCTATCTCGACGATAGCAGCGTCCAGCGTCTCCATCCCAGTGCGCAGATTTTCTTTCGCCTCTGCAAGTTGAGCGGCGTAAACACTGGCATCCAGTTCACCCAGATTGGGGTTCGCATCCAAAACCTGCTGCGTCGTCAGCGTGCCAGCTTTGGCTGCATTCGCTGTCAGGGCGATATCCAGATCAAGATCGTATGCCCCAACAAACGCCAACTGGCCGAGCAGGCCATTTGCAATGGCCTTCAGGAACAGCACATCACCGTAATCCTGATCTTCAAGCTCCCCATCAACCGGGCTGGTAAAGGTGTTCTGATATGTCGAACTGATCTTATCCAACTCTGCAATTGCCGCTTCTAGGTTAGTCCGCGTCAACGCATCGACGAGATCGAGTACCTCACCCGATGAAGGGGTGGTCGAAGGCAGATCATTAAAAATGCAATCCTGATCGATCACCAATCCGGTGTATGGATCGACAACGTCAGTACAGGTTTGGGGGAGATCGATCGTGTCATCATAATCACGTTCTGTATCCGAAGTCGGGACACCAAACGCATCCAATGCATCATTAACGTCATTGAGGCCATCATCAGAGCCATCGCTGCGCGTATCGAGTGCAACAGCCATGACCCGGCTCAACGCACCATAGAAACGGGCAACATCGGCGGCATTGGTTGTCGATGTTTGTGCGCAGGCCGCCGCACGCTGGAAGTTTTGGGCGGCTTCAAGAAGAGTCGGAATGTGCGCGTTCCCAGTCGATGCTTCCGCGATCAGGCCATCTTTAAATGCTGTCATCCCCAGGTTGAACGGTTCTTCAAAACTCGTGCAATCCGGAACCAGTGGATCTTCATCATCAACATCCAAAATGCCATCACCGTCATCGTCGGTATCAGTATTATTACCGATACCGTCGCCATCAGTATCCACCGATTCAGTTGCGTCCAGAGGGAAAGCATCGGAGGAATCCGCAACCCCATCGTTGTCGTCATCTGTGTCGGCATTATTTCCGGTGCCATCGCTATCGGTATCGTAAGCTTCAGCCGCATTTAGAGGAAAAACGTCCGAAATGTCGGCAACACCATCACCGTCATCATCGGTGTCGGCATTGTTGCCGGTTCCGTCACTGTCAGTATCGACTGTTTCAGTCGCATCCAGCGGAAAGGCGTCTTCTGTATCTAATACCGTGTCACCATCATCATCAGTATCAGCATTGTTACCCGTTCCATCGCTATCGGTATCAAGTGTTTCAGCTGAATCCAACGGGAAGGCATCTAAGCTATCTGCAACGCCGTCTCCATCGTCATCGGTGTCGGTATTATTACCAATTCCATCGTTATCGGTATCGATCGTTTCCGCGGAGTTCAGCGGAAAAGCATCTTCTTTATCGTTCACACCGTCAGCATCGGTATCCACAACAAGCGGATTCGTTCCTTTTATTGCTTCCTCAGCGTCCTTCAAACCGTCATTATCATCATCGGTATCGACAGAGTTGACCGTGCCGTCGCCATCGGTATCCGCTTCGCTGACGATATCCGCCAAGTCCTTACTCTCAAGCGATGTCGTGATCGCGGTCTCGACTGAAGTCGTATCGCCATCCTCAACCGCGGTCGCAACCGAAGCCAGGTTGACGATAATCTCATCAGCAATCAGAGCAATCGTCCCGCTAATCAGAACGTCGGCATCATCACCGGCGGTCGTGTCCAAGGCTTCTTTTCCTTCGCCGAACAGGTCCGCAACGATCTTAGCCACTTCATGAAGTTCCGTATCTTTAGCAGCAACGTAATCAGCGAAAAGATCTGATGTCGTTCCCATTGCCGTCGTCAGAGTCGTTGCCGCAGCATCGGCACTTGATGCGCCTTCTTCTACCGCCCGCGCTACAAGTGTTGTCATCGGGCTGATAAACGATTCCTTACCGATAGGCGTCGTCAAAAGGTACTCTTTCTCAACTTTAGTGCCAGTATCCTCATCAATAGTCTCTGCCGGATCAGCAATGACGACAACAGGATAATTTTTACCCTTTTCATCTTCCGTCAGTTCGTATTTCAGCTCGTATTTACCACCAGCACCGGTCGTCGTGAACGGTTCACCGGCATCGAGAATTTTATTGTTGTTTTTATCGAGAAAAACCGTCGCGTTGACCAGATAGCCATCGGCAACAACCCCGGTCAGTGATTTGACCACTGGACCATCTGTTTTCGGAGTGTCATCTCCACCGCCACCGCCACCGCCACTACACGCGACGAGAGCTAAGACTGCCATTAAACTAAGAGCGCCCTTCCATAAATTTCTCATCCAGAATCTCCCTTCACCCTTTATCATCAAAAATTCCACACCAAACCTCCCAATCCACGAACAATCGTTACAGTCACTTCAGGCAACGTATAATTATTTTCTTTCAGCTCATCTCGCCACTTGTGCACAAATTCAACCGATGCGTGCAGAGAGAACTTGTCATTTAGCCGCCAAGTAACGCCTGCATCTGCACCCAGTCCGTATCCACCGCCACCGAACTTCTCCAGATCAACCGGATCGGAATGCACGATTTCAGTCACATAATGATCTTCTTCGTACACCCCATCAGTCAGGTAGCCATCGGCATCTACATGGCCATCGGCAGCGTTATGTCCCGTCTGGTAAATGTAGTTTCCGGAAGCATCCACCTGTCTTTGCAGTTCAGCCGATCCAGAATTATAAACCTTGTAGAATATCGGGAAGCTGGCCTTTGCTCCCAAATGGTACCCCAGAGATTGTTTCGGACGAACAAACGAAGAATCGTATCGGTAGCCAAGTTCGGCGACAAAGGAGAAGGAGTCCTCGGACACCGCACCTAGTGCAGCATTCTGGACCTGATTAGATGTGCGAACATCAGAACGGGTAAAGTTTAGTGAGAAGACGTCCAAGCCGGCTGTAACCATGTGGCCAGGCCGCACATGATAGGCACCCAGCAGATTAAACTCGGACGTCTGAACCTTCATTTCGTTGGTTTGAATAATTCCAGCGACCGAATGGTCCCACTCTTCCTGATCGGTGCCAGTACTCAAGGAAGAGAGGGTTTCCAGGTAAAATCCGAAGCGCTCAGACACTCCGGTATATCCTGCTGACCGCTGAACAACATTCACCAAGGTTGTATCTGTCTCAACTGGATTGCCGTCACGCAGACGTGTTTTTTCCTGGTAAGTTACTGTTTCAACCCCGACACCGAGGGTTGTAAACGACCCCCTGTATCCCTTCTCTTCAGAGGCCAAAGCGGAGGAGAAACAGCAAAGGACAAGAAAACTGCACGCAACCAAGCCAACGACACACCGCAACGGCTGTGCTCTCATACCCAACTTGCCTCCCTTTCAATACAAAAAAATCAAAATAGCATTCTATTTTGGTTCAGAAAAGAATTTTAATGCAAAAACAACGCTCTACCGGATCTTGCGGCACTCCAAATAGAACCTTTTCTCATCAGCTTCGCCCATAGAGAAGGTCTTTCGCGGCAGAGCTCCATCAAAGATGATGGTGCGGAACAGATCGTGTTTACTGATCGCCGGCAGGTAGAAGCCGGCATTGTTGGCCTTTGATCCCAGAGCGGTGACCGTGTCATCGCCGTGAATATAATCGATGCGGGCTTCCGGTTGGGCGCCCAGGTAGTCGTCCAGAAACTCCTGCAGGGTCGCGACTTCCAAGGTAAATTCCGGACGATCGATCTTACAGACACCGAACCTCCCGGCCAGAACACAGGCAAAGGCATGTGCTCCTGCCTGTTCTTTCGCACGGCGTTCGGCTTCTGCCAGCGAAGAACAGGGGATAAAGGTCAAGGGAGTATCACGCTGAGCAAAAAACTGTTCCATCTGCTCGAGGAAATGTCCGGTGTTGAGGTTAAACAACACCCGGTGGATCGCTTCGAATTCGAGTCCCGGGTCGTGGACGTTAACCAGTTCGACCAGTGCATAGCGGGCCGGATGATCCATAATCGCAGCCGGATCATCGGCTTCGGCTTTCAACTTCTCCCAGATCGCCTTGGCCGTAGCAAAGCTGTGATTGCCGTCTCCCATAGCATAGAGCATCACCGCATCGCTGCTGTGATATTTCTGGCGATACGCGACCGGATCGGCAAGTTTTTCCAGCGCTGCAACAACCTGATCGATCAACCTCTGATCTGCAACACGGTACCCGGAAAGATGACCCCCATTTTCCAGCAGATCAAAATCGTAGAGGGTTTCAAGCTGCTCTTCAAACAATGGCTCGATCACCGTTTTTTGCGGGTCATCGATCAGTACCATGATATGCGGCAGCTCGATCGGTGCATTTTCACGCACCCTGATCCGTGGGGGCAATCTGTCGAGAATGGTCCCTTCAGTCGCGCGGATCAGACTCTGCGCTCCTTTGTTGTAATCGTACTGCTCAAGATCGAGAGCCAGAATCAGACCTTTTCGCGATTCGACCACTTCGGTCTTCCGATCCACCAGCACGAACCCCGGTTTTTGTTCGACCAGACTACCGTCTTCGAGATACTGAGCCATAGAACGATTGATCTGCGCGATGCGCTCTTCGGCATCGTCATCCTCAAGGTTGACTTCTGGAAAGATCAGATTCAGGGTAGAAATCCTGTCTGCAGTCTGTTGCTCCAACCGCGCCCAGTAGTCACGATCCGATGTGTACTGATCGCAGGCGATAACAGCCCAGCGAGACATGTCTGTTTCCGGTTTCGGAAGCAGGATGTTGGGAACCAGCAGTCCTACACTGTCACATTTCATGAAAAAAATATCCTTTCTGGTAGACGAAACAGGAAAACACCGCTCACAGAAACCGACCGGAAGCAGAAAAACCACGACGGTGCAAAAACCGCGTTGACAGTGGGTTATGTAACATAAATCATCGCCGACTGAAAACACACCTTGGTCGTGTTAGTTTGTATAAATTGAAATTTTTTAAAAAACTTGCAGACTTACGCATTTTTTGCGATACTTCAGACAGTTAAGATCCTTGAATTTGCCGTCAAAAAAACGGCCCGTTCGGACTTTCAACCGGTGACAAAATCGACCTGTCGGAGGGGCCACATGAAAGTAAAATCAACTCTCTCTCCCGGACAAAAGGGGACCAAACAACTGACCGCTAAATACGGCAGCAAACTCGTCTGCGTTCGCTACCGCTACGATTCAGCCAGAATGAAGCGCTTTAAGACGGTCGAACTGATCGTTGATGAGCAGGACTGGCACCCCAGCAAAAGCTGAAAACTGACGCTTTCATCCCACCCGCTAAAACTATCTCAGCCCACGCCGAAAGACATATCTCACCCTCTGCGCCAACGATGGTAAGCAGAAACCCACTCCAACAGTTTTTGCGGAGCATGAGCTTTTTTCCATTCACCCGCCACCATCTTGTTCGATTCGGCCAATGTGGGGTAGGTGTGAATAGTCCCAAGAATTTTATTTAACCCCAGATTATATTTCATCGCCAATACGTACTCGGCCAACAGGTCGCCGGCATGGTGGCCGACGATCGTCACTCCGAGAATCTTATCGCTGCCGGGCCTTGTTAACACCTTGATCCAGCCCTGCGCCTCACCGTCAGCGATAGCCCGATCTAGGTCATCGATTCCGAAGCGGGTCTCTTCAAAAGGAATCCCCTGCGCCAGGGCTTCGGATTCGTTAAGGCCGACTCTGGCAATTTCGGCATCGGTAAAGGTACACCACGGAATCACCCGGTAATCGACCTTGAAGGTTTTAAACTGACCGAACAGTGCGTTCACCGTCGCATACCAGGCCTGATGTGCTGCGGTGTGGGTGAACTGGTAGGGACCGACGACATCTCCGGCGCAATAGATGTTGGGAAAGTTGGTCCGCAGCAGAGCATCGACGGCGACCGTACCGCGTGAGTCGATCTGTACCCCCAATTCTTCAAGTCCAAAACCTTCCGTATTGGCTTTACGCCCCACGGCCACCAACAAACGATCAAACTCAATCTTGACCTGTCGGCCCAGATGCTCGCACACCAGCCACTGTCGACCGGATTCGAGGCGCACTTCGCGGGCCAGGTGCCCGGTCAGCACCCGGATCCCCTCACGTTCGAATGTTTCGACCAGATAATCGCTAACCTCCGGATCTTCACGCGGCACGATCCGATCGCCCATTTCGATCTGCACGACCCGACTGCCCAGCCGTGCAAAAGCCTGAGTCATCTCACATCCGATAGGGCCGCCGCCAAGGACGATCAATTTTTGTGGCAATTCGCGCAGGGCCCAGAGATTGTCGGATGTCAGATAATCGATCTGTTCAATCCCTTTGATCGGCGGCACATACGGGGACGCGCCGGTGGCAATGATAATGTTGCGGGCGCTCAGTTCGTTGCCATCGACCTCCACCGTCCAAGGACCGGTCACCCGTGCCGTACCGGTCAGAACGTCAACACCAAGCCCCTTATAGCGTTCGATTGAATCGTGTGGTTCTACCGTGGAGACAACACGCTGGACCCGCTCCATCACTTCAGCGAAATCGAATTGAACATCCACACCATGCAGACCGAACTCCTGACTGCGGCTGGCATAGGAGATCATCTTCGCACTACGCAACAGGGCCTTGCTCGGTACGCAGCCGGTATTGAGGCAGTCACCGCCCATCTTGTGCTTTTCAACCAGAGCCACCTTCGCCTTCACCGCCGCGGCGATATATGCGCTAACCAGTCCAGCACTGCCGGCACCGACCACCAGAAGATTGTAATCGAAGTGGCGCGGCTTGCGGTGTCCCGCGTAAACCTTGCGCAATTTGAGCACCGTCAATAGCCGCTTAGCGATCAGAGGAAACACCCC
>PKUC01000080.1 GCA_002868865.1 Desulfuromonas sp.
GGAGACCGGAGGCGGTGGAAGCGACAAAGGAATCAAGTTAGCGCCAGAGCAAAAAACCAACTCTCAGGTTAGCATTACTGAGATCGGCATTCTCAAGCTGAACACCTTCCATTGTATTGGTGATTTAACGGTTTAATCACCGAAACAATAAGTCAAAAAACCTAATGTCAGCCTAAAAAAACGTGGCTGTGACAGGACAGCAGCAGACTGCGTAAACTAAACTTGTATCTAGGGAACAGGCTCCGCTACACTGTCATTCTATTGTGACCTCTTGGTACATGGATATTCGATGAAATTTTTGACCAGCCAGCTGCTCTCACTCCTTGTCCCGGCACGCGCCCGTCCCAATATCCGGGCGCTGGTCAGTTATTCTGTCCTGCTTGTGGTGACTGTGGCGCTCTTTGCCGTCGGCTTCCACCTGATCATGTACCACTTCGAGGGGCAGGAGCACTCCTGGCTCACGGGCGTTTACTGGGCCCTTACGGTCATGACGACCCTCGGTTTCGGCGACATCACCTTCCACACCGATGTGGGGCGCATGTTCAGCATCGTGGTTCTGCTGACCGGCGTTGTGCTGCTTTTGATCGTCCTTCCCTTTGTTTTTATCCGCTTCTTTTACGCACCCTGGATGGAAGCGCGGATGCGCTTTCATGCACCCAGGGCAGTCCCCTCCGAGACGCGGGGGCACGTCATCCTGTGCGGGCTGGACAGTCTGGCCACGGCGCTGATGGCACGGCTGCGACTGCACAACATTCCCCATTTTGTCATCGAACCGGACCCGGTTAAAGCGGTGCAACTGCACATCGACGGTCTGCCGGTGGTCACCGGCCGCGTGGAGGACCGGACGACCTATGAGGCGCTGCAGGTGGCACAGGCCCGGATGGTGATCGCCAACGCCAGCGACACCGTCAATACCAATATCACCCTGACGATCCGGGATGTCTGCTCCCAGGTCCCCATCGCTGCGGTGGCAGAACACGAGCAGTCCATCGATCTGTTGGAATTGACCGGCAGCAATCACGTGCTGCCACTGAAACTTCAACTGGGAGAGAATCTGGCCAACCGCGTCAACGCCGGGCATGTCCACTGTCACGTGGTCGGACGGCTGGGAGATATCCAGATTGCGGAGTTTCCGGTGCACAATACCCCGCTGGTCGGACGACCACTGCGCGACGTGCAGCTCCGCGAAAGTTTTGGATTGAATGTCGTGGCGGTCTGGGAACGGGGGCGCATGGTGCCGGTCACCCCGGATACCGTTCTCGTCGACGGCAGCTTCCCGGTGGTGATGGGATCGGCAGAGCAGATCACCAGTCTCGACACCTACCTGGTGATCTACAATACCAACTTCAACCCGGTCCTTGTGATCGGAGGCGGCAAGGTCGGCTGTGCCACCAGCCAAACCCTCCGCAGCCGGGGGGTCACGGTTCATATGATCGAACGGGAGGAGTCCCTACGGCATTCTCTGAAAGGGGTTGCCGACAAGGTGTTCATCGGCGATGCCGCAGACCGGGAGCTGATTATGGACGCCGGCCTGGCCGAGGCCCCCAGCGTGCTGCTCAGTACCAACGACGACGCCATGAACATCTACCTGGCGGTCTATTACCGTCGTCTCAATCCCGAGCTGCGGGTCATCAGCCGTATCACCCACGAGCGCAACATCGAGGCGATCCACCGGGCCGGTGCCGACTTTGTCTTAAGCTATTCGTCGCTGGGCGCAGAAGCCGTCATGTCGCTGCTGCAGAATAGGGAATCGGTCATTCTGGGGGAGGGGTTCGATATCTTCTATGTTCCCACGCCTGAGGTTCTGGCCGGGCAACTGCTGGTCGACAGCCATATCCGTTCGCGGACCGGTCTCAACGTGCTGGCATTGCGTCAGCCCGATGGCGGGGTTGCTCCGGTGACTGCGGCAACGGTCCTTGAGGCGGAGTCTGAACTGGTGATGTTGGGGAATGAAGCCCAGCGCCAGAGCTTCATCAAGGTATTTAAATGATGGCCGACACCCGGCTGTCGACGCTCACGTCCTGCGCTGGGCGTTTTTTTCTGCCACCCAGACTGCATGCCGATAACCGCCCTTGCCGGGTCGTTCACAGCGCACTGTAAAACCGCCGGCAGAAAGACGGTTTTCAAAACCGGCGTCCGGATTTTCTCCCCAGATAGCGAACAGGCCGCCCGTCTTCAAGGCGGCGCGACACTGAGCGATCGCTCGGCTGCCGTAGAGCGGGTCGTTGCGGCGATCGGTCTGCGGACCGGGACCACGGTAGAGGTCGTAGATGATCGCGTCGAAACTCTCTTTTTCCGCCGCTTTCACCAGTTCGGCGACATCACCAATGGTCACGGTCACCCGCGGATCGGACGCAGCCCCATCGGTCAGCTCCGCGAGAGGACCACAGCACCATCTTTTGATCTGCGGATTCAATTCAGCAACGACAACCGTAGCGGTTTCCGGCAATTCGTCCAGCACCGCGCGCAGAGTGATCGCCATCCCCAGACCGCCGACCAAGACACGTGGTTGCGGATGAGTCTTCAGCCCCCGACACCCGAGTTTGCCGAGGGCAATTTCAGAGCGCTGCGCCTTGCTGTTCATCAGAATCTGCGAACCGACGGTGATCAGAAAGTCGCCCTTGCCCCGCTTACGCAGTTCAAGGACACCCTCATCATCGGTTTCAAAGCGGTCGAGAACCTGCCAGGGGATTGCCATAGTTATCTCCGTTGGGACAGGCTCGCAGAGTGTGCCTGTCCCTCTTGTAAAGCCAAAACCGGCGGGGGTGTTCCGCTGCGAAGAACAGGACAGGCATCTGCGGAGTCAGTCCCTATAACTTCAGGTCTATTTCACCCTGATAATGTTCGTTCCGTATCTTGGCCACTTCACCACTTTCCAGATATTCCTCAAAGGTCAGCATCCGGTCGATAAAACCGGTCGGGGTAAATTCAATAATCCGGTTGGCCACGGTGGACAGAAACTTGTGGTCATGACTGGTGAAGAGGATCACTTCGGAAAACGAGATCAGGCCGTTGTTCAGTGCGGTAATCGACTCCAGATCAAGGTGATTGGTGGGCTCATCAAAAACCAACACATTCGCCTCGGTCAACATCATTTTTGCCAGCATGCAGCGGACCCTTTCCCCTCCGGAAAGGACCGTCGACATCTTTTTTGCCTCGTCACCGGAAAAGAGCATCCGCCCCAGAAAGCCACGGGCAAAACTTTCTCCCTCAGTCGGCGCGAACTGGAGCAGCCAGTCGACCAGGCTCAGATCTTTTGTAAAATAACTGCTGTTGTCGATAGGGAAAAACGCCGGGGTGATGGTCACTCCCCAGCGGTAACTGCCGCTGTCAGGCGTGATCTCCCCTGCCAGAATCTGCAGCAGGGTGGTTTTGGTCAGGCTGTCTCCGCCGATAAAAGTGACCTTGTCCCCCTTGCCCACGGTCAGGCTGAAATTGTCGAGCACCTTGACCCCGTCGATGGTTTTGCACAAGTCTTTGATTTCGAGGATGATATCGCCACAGGCCCGTTCCGGCTTGAACACAACAAAGGGGTACTTGCGCGAAGAGACCGGCATATCCTCAATCGTCAGCTTTTCCAGCAATTTCTTGCGGGAGGTAGCCTGCTTGGCCTTGGACGCATTGGAGGAGAACCGCTGGATAAACTCTTTGAGCTCGTTGGCCTTATCGGTCACCTTGCGGTTCTCTTCCTGCTTCTGCTTCAGTGCCAGCTGGCTGGCTTCGTACCAGAAATCATAGTTGCCGACATAGACGGTGATTTTGCCGAAGTCGATATCGGCCACGTGGGTACAGACCTGGTTGAGAAAGTGCCGGTCGTGGGATACGACGATGACGGTATTCTGAAAGCGGGCGAGAAAATCTTCGAGCCACTGGATCGATTTCAGATCGAGGTGGTTGGTCGGCTCATCGAGCAGCAGCACGTCCGGATTGCCGAACAGGGCCTGGGCCAGCAACACCCGGACTTTTTCGCCCCCTTCGAGCTCCTTCATCTGCAGGCTGCGCAGTTCTTCTCCGATACCGAGGCCGTTGAGCAGCACAGCCGCTTCACTCTCCGCCTCGTAGCCATTCATCTCGGCAAACTCGGCCTCCAGTTCACCGGAGCGAACCCCATCCTCCTCGGTGAATTCGCTCTTGGCGTAGATCGCCTCCCGCTCGGCCTTGACCTTGAACAGCCGCTCGTGCCCCATCATCACGGTGTCGATGACACTGTGATCATCAAAAGCAAAGTGATCCTGACGCAACATGGCGATCCGTTCCCCGCTACCGACCGAAATGCTGCCCTTATCCCCTTCAAGCTCTCCAGCGAGGATTTTCAGAAAAGTCGATTTGCCGGCTCCGTTGGCTCCGATTAGTCCGTAGCAGTTGCCCGGAACAAACTTGATATTGACGTCTTTAAAGATGACCCGTTTGCCATAGGCGAGGGCGACATTGTGTGCGCTGATCATATGGATGCTGACTTTCTCGATAAAGCGGGGCGGAGCCCCTGCTGCTGATGCTTTTTGCCTCAAAAATGACAAAAGCCCTCTTTTCAGCGGACCGCTGATCAAGACGGCTTCTGTATCTGGTGGCCTCACTCCCTCCAAACAGACAGAACAGCGCACACTATCGAGCATTCGGGCGGGATCTGTCAAGCCTTGTCGATATCCACCAACTGCAGGGCAAAGGTCAGATCACACCCGGCCAGGTCGTGATTGCCATCGAGCAAAACGGTCTGCTCGTCCACCGACCTGATGCGCATAGTCCGCTGCTCGTTGCCTCCCAGTTCGATGTCCAGTTTCTGGCCGATCCGCAGCTCCCGATCCGCGGGGAACATCTCGCGGGGCACCTTCAGTAAATTCGCCTCGAGCCGCTCGCCATAGGCCTGCTCTTTGCTCAGAACAATATTCTTCACCGCACCGACAGTCATGCCGATGATCTCCTCTTCCAGTGCGGAAAAAACCTCCTGCTGGCCGAGGGTAAAGGTCAGCGGCTGATCGCCGTCGCGCTGATCGAAGATACGGCCGTTATCCAGGGTGCCGATATAATAGACGGTGACTCGGTCACCGCTTGCGGCCTGCTGCATAGTCAATTCTCCTCACTGGTAATGACCAAAAACCGGTCATCAAAATACCGCGCCAACATCCGGTGTACATCCGGCCATTCCAGGCCGCCACCACCGCACCCGGGTCTCGGCACGACGACCGTCGACCAACCCTTGTAATCGGTCAGTTCGACCAGTTCGCGACAGGATTGTTCAATCAAAGCGAACTGCGGTACCTCCAGAGGGCTGTTTTCTACCGGAAAGCTGACAATCCGGTGACCGAGATCAAACACATGGTTGCCGTGCATCTGAATCTGCTGTCCCAGATGCCAGGCCAGCTGTGGAAAGCGATCCCTCGCCTGCCGAGCGCATCCACGCGGCATGTCGCAGGCTCCGTCCCGACTTACACTGCCTCCGGTGGTAATGGCGATGACCTCGCCCCGTTGATGATAGCTCCACAGATCTCCGACCACGTTCTGCATAGCTCTATCCCTGCGCAAGAATATCCGACATCACCGCAACCAGATAATCGAACACCTCTTCGCGGCTGACGATAAAACCGGGCATTTCATTGATCAGCACTTCTTCGAGACGGTTAAGAACATCACCATCGACGCTGTCCAGCGTATCCATCACCGCGTCGAGCATCGGAATCACTTCGTACTGATCCTCGCGATCGAAGGGGTGCGGATCGGGCTTGCCGCTGAACTTCGGCTGCTGGCGGGTTTCTTTGATCCGCGGATACTTGTAATAGAGGTCCGAAGGTTTGATTGAAAGTGCCATCATCTCACCGACAGCTTGTCTTGCAGGAGCAGGATTTTGCCGCGCACACCGGGCGGCCGATACCGTCACTTTCTGCCTGATAACGCTCCAGACTGTCCGACAGCACAAACCAGGCGCCGTCACACTCCTGTCCCTTCAAGATTCCTCGCTTGATGTGCATCAAAACATTGAGGGGCGTGGTGTTAAGCTGCTGGGCAACGGCTGCGGCCGGGATCAATTCAATACTGGGTTTCATCTCATCTCCTTGCTTTTGGGTCTGCGCGGCAACGGGCTTCTGCTGTGACCAGCCAGATAGCCGCACCAGCCGCGGTGACAGATATTCGATCTCTTTTTTGATGTGTTTATCCAGTTTGCGCACCCACTGTCGCGGAAACTGCTCAGGGCCGTAAAACGCCCCAGCGATCATCCCGGCAATGGCGCCGGTGGTATCGGCATCCCCCCCCTGATTAACGACACCCACCAGACAGTCTTCGAAACTATCGGTGGTAAACAGGTAATGAAAAACGGTCTGCATGGTCTCGACGACATACCCGGAGGCTTTTCCCCGGTAATCGTTGAACTGAAAATTGGGATAGCGCGCCACCAGTCGCGCCGCCTGCTGGCGCAGTTCATCCTTATCGGCCCCCGTAATCGCCGCCTGCGTCATCCGTCCGACGCAGAGACAGGCGGCATCGGACAGCGGATGATGATGAGTGAGCCGCGCCTGCTGCAGCGCGCAGCGTTTCAGTTCGCGATCATCACCCAGAGTCAGCAGCGCCACCGGAGCCATCCGCATCACCGCGCCGTTGCCGGCGTCCCAATCGTTTTGCGGCATCTCCAGCAGACCCTTGTTCATATAGGTCCTGATCCCTTTGCGCACCGTGGAACCGATATCGATCGGCTTGTTCTTCATCCAGGCGACAAAACTGTCGGCAATCAGCTTCAGCTCCCATCGTCCACGCAACAGCACCACCCGGGCAATCGCCAGCGACATCTCGGTATCATCGGTAACCTGTCCCGGCTTGATCCCCAGCCAGCCGCCGCCGCGGATCTTGTTGTGCACCTTGTAGGTCGCCTGAATCTCCCGCGGAGACATAAACTCCGTAGTCGCCCCCAGCGCGTCACCCAGCGCCAAACCGAGAAACGCACCGTAAGCCCGCATCTGCAGCTGCTCTATATCACTCATAAATCGGCCACCGCTGAATCCGGTCTGTCCAAAACACCCGCATCATCCCCCCGTCAAAACCTTGATCTCAAATTCGCCGCCGATCACCATCACCTCGGCCTCACCTTTAAACAGCGACTTCGGTAGAACCCCGCCCATAAAAAAGATCTTGGTCAGCGGAACCGACGCCTGCAGGACACGGCTGCCGAACTCCCAGGCCCGTTCAAAATCATCAGTAAAGGAATTGAGGTTGTTCAGGCGCATGATGTAATGATTCTTGCCCTGCTGCTCGATCACCTGATGCTCTTCCAGATCGTAAACCCCGCGGTAGAGGGTCAGATGTGTGCCGCCGCAATAGCGGATCGCCGCCTCGTACTGCACATATTCGTAGAGCAGATCCAGCTGCGGCAGGATGGCGCTGGTCCGTTCAGAACCCTTCATCCGGTCGACGGTATAGCGAAAATATGCCGGTGAATGGATGTCGGTAATCTGTTCACGATGAAAAATGGGCGCGATCCCGATCCGCGATTCGACCCAGCCTTTGAGCACCGCACCTTCGATCGAGTTGCTGTCGAACTGCCAACCGCGTAAAAAGCGCAGATAGCTGTTTTTGAGGCTGGTCCGGCTATTCTTGGTCTGCTCACGCTGCCACTGGTGCAACTGATAGCGCACATCCATAAAATCGTGAAACTGCAGCCCGCGCGCGTCCGCATCCTGCAACCTGTCCAGTCTTTCAAACAGGGGCTGCCCATTGTGCCGCACCCCCTGGATATTCAGGGGCTGCGGGTGCCGGTTATAGTGGCGCGAAGCAATCGCCCAGGGGGGAAGACTGCATCTGTTCAACTGAGTCGTGTACATAGTCGCCGTTCCCTCTCTGCTTTTGGCACCAAGATCGGTGTAAAGCGCATAAAAGCAGAACAGGTTGCTTGTTATTTAGGCATTTTGGGCCGGCGACGGTGACGGCGGGGGTGAGGCAGGACAATCTGCGCTTGATAAAAACCGTGATAGTGCAGCTGTTTCCGGTAAAAAAGATCACACCGGACTGCCTGGGCCTTTAACACGGGGAGTTGGGATTGCAGCAACGGTGCCAACAGCACGCCATAGAGCAAGACAGCTGCCAGCAGGGAAAGACCGGGGAGAATCGGCTACACGACCTTGACCTCATCAACCATCTGTTTTTTCTGATAAACTTTTCCCCAGGCACACATCTGTTCCAGAATCGGAATCACCGTCTGTCCCAGTTCGGTCAGGGAATATTCCACCCGCGGCGGCACTTCGGCATAGACCTGACGGTGTACCAGGCCGTCCTGCTCCAGCTCGCGCAGCTGCTGGGTTTGCATCTTCTGGGTGATGGTTCCGAGGCGACGCTGCAGTTGACTGAAGCGCAGCGTCTTGACCCGCAGATGCCAGAGGATGAGAGATTTCCACTTGCCGCCAATCACCTCCAGGGTTATGGCGACGGTACATGTGTAAGGCTGCTGTTCACTCATAAAACCTCTCCATACAGCAAAGGTATCCTTTTAGGAACTAAAGCACAAAAAAGTCGGTACTTGATTTTAAAGTGGGTACATGACCTATAGTAAGTTCAGCCTCAGAAAAAAACAAGATCGACAACCATAAGGAGAACGCTCATGTCGCAGGATTTCAAAGCCCTTCAGGTTCACCAGGTCGAAAAAAAGGTCTTCAAGCGCGAGATCGTCACCCGCAGCCTGGACGATCTAGATCCCGGCGAACTGCTGGTCAAGGTGCACTACTCATCGCTCAACTTCAAAGACGCCCTCTCCGCCACCGGCAATCCTGGTGTCACCCGCAATTTTCCCCACACCCCGGGGATCGATGCTGCAGGCGAAGTGGTATCCTGCTCTGACGGCAGCTTTCAACCTGGCGATAAAGTCATCGTCACGAGCTACGATCTGGGCATGGAGACCGACGGCGGTTTCGGGCAGATGATCCGCGTACCGAGCAAATGGGCCGTCGCCCTTCCCGACGGTTTGACCCTGAAGGAAAGCATGATGCTCGGTACCGCAGGGCTGACCGCGGCATTGTCGATTCAAGAGCTGGTGATCGGCGGGGTCAAGCCTCAGGATGGTCCGATCCTTGTCACGGGAGCGACCGGCGGCGTCGGCAGTCTTGCGGTTGCCATGCTGGCCAAGGCCGGCTACCAGGTCACCGCCGTCACCGGCAAGATGGATCAAGCAGACTATCTCAAAGACCTGGGTGCCACCGATGTCATCGAACGCGCCACCGCCCTCGAAGGGAGCGAACGACCGATGATGAAAACCCTGTGGGCGGGCGTGGTCGACTGCGTCGGCGGCGAGATGCTGGCAGCCGCGCTTAAATCGACCAGATACGGCGGCGTGGTCACCTGCTGCGGACTGGTCGGCTCTATCGATATCCCGGTCAACGTCTTCCCTTTCATCCTGCGCGGAGTGCGCCTGATCGGCATCGATTCGGTCGAAATGGCGATGGACAAACGATTAGCAGTCTGGCAGCGGATGTCCAGCGAATGGAAACTCGACACTATGAACGAGATGGTCGATGAAATCGGTCTTGACGGTCTGGAGGAGAAGATTCAGGGGATGCTCAAAGCACAGCTGAAGCGGAAGGTGCTGGTCAACCTGCAGGACTGATCAGCTCACCGCACAGAACCTTTCAACATCGACCCACCATGATTTCAAGCGGTGGCCAGAAAAAGGCTTGATAATTTGGTTTAAGCAGATCAACAATGGGGCACCTTCCCTGTCATGGAAGGTGCCCATAACTTTATCTGAACCCTGTCAGGACAAACATCAATGGAGCCATCGCAAGACAAAACCCTCGCCCAGGACCCCCAAGTTCCCAAGGGCTGCTACGATCTACGGATCATCCAGGCCTTAAGGCGAATCATCCGGGCCGTCGATATCCATTCCCATAAACTGGCCAGTCAACACAACATCACCGGACCGCAACTCGCCTGCCTGTTGACCATCGCCGAAGAAGCTCCCTTAACGAGCAGCAATCTCGCTAAAAAAGTCTATCTCAGCCCCAGCACCGTTGTCGGCATCATCGACCGCCTTGAAGAAAAGGGGTGGGTCGAGCGCAAGCGCGACACAAAAGACAGGCGTCAGGTCCATATTTCCACTACCCCCCTGGGAACACAGCTCATCTCCGATGCGCCGTCGTTGCTGCAGGAAACTCTGGCCAATGCGCTGGTCAAGCTTCCAGAAATCGAACAGGTCTCGATTACCATGGCCCTCGAAAAACTGGTTGATCTCATGGAGGCCCGAGACATCGGCGCAGCCCCCTTGCTGGAAACCGGATCCATCTCCTCCGACAAGTAATCCCCCGCCATAAAGCCCCCCTTCGGTCGCTACCTTGACAGCGACCGTTTTTTTTACTAGCATTATTCGTATACGAATTATTTGAAGTTAAATCTTTTGTCTGCTTTTTTTTCGTGGTCTAACAACAGAAGGGCGGATAATTCACCAACAATCCATCACTGAAGAGCCTATCCATCCAACCCGCGCTACCCCGATAACTGTCGATAAACGCCCCCAAAGAGGATGTTGTGACCACCGCAAACCAAACTCAGCCCCTATCCGACTGGAAAACCCAGCTGCAAAACTTTGTCAACAGCATTGAGCGCCTGGAACAGTACGTGACCCTGACCGATGAGGAGCGGGCCGTACTCGCCGCCAACACAACCACCTGGGGGACAACGCCTTACTTTGCGTCCATGATGGATGCCGACGACCCCAACTGCCCGATCCGCAAACAGGTCATCCCCTCCCGGCTCGAAAAGCTGAACACCTACGGGATGACGGACTATCTGCTCTGGAAAGAAAATCGCGCCACCGAAGAAGTCAGGCCAGACAGTATCGCCCGGCAATACCGGGATCGAATCGCCTTTACGGTCACCCAAACCTGCGGAATCTACTGCCGACACTGCTTCCGCAAAGAATTGGTCGTCGACGGCGCCCTTTCCCTCGACTTCAATGTCGATGAAGGGCTGAAATGGCTGGCCGAACACCCCGAAGTCCGCGACGTTTTAATCACCGGCGGCGATCCGTTTTTGCTGGCGGACGAACAACTGGACTACCTGATCCGCAAACTGCGCGAACTTTCACACGTTGAAATGATCCGCTTCGGAACCCGCACGCCGATTGTGCTGCCGCAACGCATCGACAGCGGGCTGAAGAAGGTCCTCGGCGGCTACCACAAAGTACCGATCTGGATCAACACCCAGTGTAACCATCCCAGCGAAATCACCGAAAAGACTGCAAAGGCCGTATTCGATCTGCTCAGCTGCGGAGTCAACGTCGGCAATCAAGCAGTGCTGCTCAAGGGCATTAACGACAATGTTCCGACCTTTCGCACCCTACATCAAAAGCTGATTTCGGTCCGCATCAAGCCCTACTACGTCTTTTATTGCGAAGCCGCTCCCGGCATTGACCACTTCCGAACCCCGGTCGAAAAAGGCGCCGAACTGATCCGAGATGCCCTGCGGGGTCACACCACCGGCCTCGCCCAGCCGATGCACGTCGTTGCTACCAACATCGGCAAAATTCCGCTGATGCCCGATTACTACATCGTCGACAAGGACGAAAACAACTATCGACTGCGCAACCACAAGGGACAGCTGACAACGATTCCAAACGTCCCCGGTTGAGGCCCCTTCCGTTGACGACAACCCTGGTCTGGATCGGTGCTCTGATTCTTGCCGTTACCCTTTTTTTCACTCTAACCCCCTAAAAAACGATGAATACAATCACCCCCATTCGATCTAGACAAGACAGTAACTGGATAAATAACGACTGGCAGCAAGAGCTGAAAAACAACATTACCAACATCGATCAGCTCAAAGAGGTGATCGATCTGGCTCCAGACGAGGAAAACCAGCTGCGCAAGGTCGTCCGCGCCCACCCGATGAATATTCCGCGCTACTATCTCAACCTGGTCGATCGCGACGACCCGCACGACCCGATCCGCAAGCTGTGCGTTCCGCAAAGAGACGAGCTGATTCGGGCTGGATCGATGGGAGAGACCACAAAAGACCCCTACGGCGACGACAAGCACAACAAGGGCAACGGGGTGCTGCATAAATATTCCTACACCGCCCTGATTGTCGCCACCGAGTATTGCGCCATGTACTGTCGGCACTGTTTTCGGAAACGGATGGTAGGGCTATCAACCGACCAGACGGTCGAAAACTTCCAGAATGCCGCACAATATGTTGCCGACAACCCGCAGATCAGCAACGTGGTCATCTCCGGTGGCGATCCTTTTCTGCTACCGACCAAAAGCCTCAAAGAGATGCTCGACACGCTGAAAGAGATTCCGCATCTCAATTACGTACGCATCGGCTCCCGTGCGCCGGTGGTCTACCCCACCCGGTTTTTCGACAACGAACTGATCGAAATGCTCCGTGAGTTTGGTCAACAAAAAGCTCTCTTTGTTCCGACCCACTTCAATCACCCCAATGAGCTGACTGCCACAGCCGGTGAGGCCGCCCTGCGCCTCTGTCGGGCCGGCGTCACCCTCAATAACCAGGCGGTTCTGCTGCGCGGGGTCAACGACCAGACGGAAACCCTGGTCGAACTGATGAACGGACTGCTGAAAATCGGCGTCAGCCCCTACTATCTCTACCAGTGCATGCCGGTCGAACGTGTCCGGCACCACTTTCAGGTTCCTTTAAAAGACGGGGTTAAAATCGTCGACGACGCCCGCCGAAAACTTGACGGCTACGCCAAACGCTTCAAGTTCATCATGGGTCACGACATCGGCAAGCTCGAAATCTGCGGGCAGATCGACAACAAGTTGATCCTCAAGCAACTCCACGCACGCCCCGGTCACGAACAGGAATCATCACGAATGCTGATTCACCAACTCAAAGACGGTGCCGGCTGGCTCGACGATCTGCCGGAGGTTGAGTTGTAAGCGAACCTGAAAACAGCCCGGCGATCCGATCACATCGTTTTTTCAAACAAAGGATCGAAGCTAACCATTGACAAAAACACGCAAAAAGCCTTAGATGTGCCAAATCGTTTCTGAGAAGGGAAGCAATGGAAAGGGACAAACAATCCGATAACGTAGAAAGCCGCTGAACCAGCCATGAGCCGGACAGCGGCTTTTTCTGTTCTGGAAGAAGCTACGCTATCGAACAGGAACGACGCAGCCACAACGATATATACCTACATCTTGAACGTTGGAAATAAGCCAATGCAGTTGGATACTAAAGAAGTAAAATACCCTAATTTTTTTATAATTGGCATGCCGAGAAGTGGCACAAAACTACTGAGAGAATTGTTAAATAATCATTCAGAAATTTTTATTCCTGAAGTTGAAACCCTATTTATTCCAAAGCTCTTAAAAAAGTTTGGCGGCTTGATTTTAACAAAAAAAAATATTCGCAGTGCGATAATTGAGATTAAAAAATCACTGTTTTTTATGAATTATACGAAGAAGAATACTTTCGATTTAAAAAAACTAAACACAAATAATATTAACATTGTAAATCTTATAAATACTTTCTATGTTGAATTAGCAGTGCAAAAAAATATAGCTCCAAAAATTATTGGTGACAAATCGCCAAACTACATAAATAACATTCCATTAATTAGTAGCTATTTTCCTGAATCAAAGTTTATTCACATAGTAAGAGACCCCAGAGACTATGCCCTATCGGTCAAAAAAACGTGGAATAAAAGCTTGCTGAGATCAATATTCAAGTGGAGCAAAGGAATTAATGCGTTTCAGAAAGCATTTTTAGAAAATAAAGAGAATATGGTAGAGATAAGATATGAAGACCTGATTGAAAATCCTCGCTCTGAAATTATCAAGTGTATCAAATTACTTGATTTGAAATATGAAGAAGGCATGGATCAACTTTTTTACTCTAATGAAAAGCTTGGCGACGCTAAAACAACAAAAATTGACTTCAAAAACAAACAAAAGTACTCATCAGCAATGAGTACAAATGAAATAAAAAAAATTGAAAACTACACCATAGAATTCCTTAAAACATATGGGTATCCATACAGCACGAAAAGAAAAAAAAATAAAAAAACCCCTGCCGTTCAAAACGTAATATTAAAAATCCACGATGCTAAGAGTTTGATTTTTTTTAAAGTCAAAGAAAATGGATTTTTTTCTGGGGTAAAAAAAGTACTAAAAGCGCATAAAGCTCATTAAAATAAGTTCTTTCTGCAAACTATCCAGAAGCTATGACGATTAAAACTAACAGTTATTTAACGAAAAACAACACGGAGAAAAATTATTCTACCTATTCATCTATAGACAATTTAATTTTTTATATGATGTGCTTCTTAGTATTAATTGATTCGTTCAATGGATACCTAATAAGAGAGCACACAGACCACAGCTACAACATATCTCAAATTTACAAATCTACACTCCTTTTCTTTACAATATTAAGGTTAGCCAGCCTAAATGCCAAATCACAAATTTCGTATTTATTCATATTATTTCTAATCCCAATTACATCTATCTTTACCAACATACTATTTGATGGCCACGTCTCCTATATTTATGAGGACCTTGGAATTTCACTTAGAACCCTGCTGATACCTACTTCTTTTTTTTACTTTAAACATATCATCTTATCAAATCCGCTATTATCGGAAAGAAGAATAAGTAAAATTTTTTCGATAAATTTCTTTGTGATTATAGCAAACATCTTACTAGGCAACATTGGTCACGGCTATTATGACTACTGGAACGATACAGGCTCTCTAGGATTTCTATACTCAGGAAATGAAACCTCAATTTTAATATGTATTTTCTCGGGATACTTTCTCCACAAAGCATACAAAGCTGGCACAATTAAGTATCTATTCATTCTCATACTCACTGTAACCATATCTTTCAGCAAGGCAACCAAGACAGCAATAATTACTACATTCCTATTTGGTGGATTAGTTCCAACCCTTCAAAACAAATTCCAAGGCCTAGCTTCAGTTAGAAAGCTTATTCTGGTTCTTTTCTCATCAGCCATTATAGTTCTATTATTTTCTGATGAAATATCTAACTACATAATAAAGTCAAATATTTACCAAAAGTACGAATACCAAATAAACAATGCAAACATTGAAGATGTTATTTTTTCAGGACGCACAAAGCTTCTTGGCACGGGGCTTGATATATATTTAAATAAGTTTACACTTACAGATTATATTTCCGGAAAAACTGCCGGAGGCTTTCGTGAAGAAATGTCTTATGTTTTCGGCATGCGACGAAGCATAGAGATGGACACATTCGATATTTTATTTTTTTATGGGCCTCTCCAAGTAGTATTGATATATGGTTTTTGGATTAACACTTATTTGTCTATACATAGACTAAATGCACGCAAACACGAAAACAGATCTATCATATTATTTCTACTAACAATTCTTCTCACCATTAGCACCTTAAGTGGACATGTCATGCTCTCCGGTATGCCGGGGATGTTTATTGGGTCCGCCTTGGCACTTGGCTTTTCGAAGAGTCAACTAGTGAAACAACCCTATACTAGACCACGCAAATGTACGCTGAAATAGTATGAAAAAAAACTTCTTCTTCTCAGGCCTAACACATATAACCACAGTACTAACCGGTTATTTTTCATTTTTTATTTATGCAAGATTTTTTAGCGTATACGAATTTGGCATCTTAAGCTACTGCATCGCCCTATCGATGATATTAGGCGTATTTGTAGACTATGGGTACAACACAAAACTGCCGATAGATATATCTAAAGACGTATCAGGAATAACCAGAATTACCTTTAAAGCTTTTTACTGCAAATTATCACTTTCAATTATTGTAATTATTTTAATTTCAGGAATCACCATTTTTGAAGCCGGCAACAAAGAGACACAGATTCTGATTGTGTTTGTAGCTGCTAAGATATTCTACATATTGGGCAAAACGTTTTTATCAGCTTATCGTGCAATTAATAGGTTTGACGTTGAAAGCAAATACAATACTCTTAACAATATATTACTTATTTTTCTTGTCACACTTGTCTTACTAAAACTTCCATCATTATTTTACATTTCATTAGCTTATCTTGTTTCTCGGTTAATTTTTTTAGCTTTTAGCGCATATCGGTTTGTTATTGATTTTGGGTATTGCTTATCAATACCCAAACTAAAAAATGAGCACATCGAAATGATTCCGTACGCATCCCAAGGCATCATTGCTATTTTATTTTCAAATGTAGACACTGTCATACTAAAGGAATTGATAGACCCCATATCTTTTGGCCTGCATCAAGCGGGGACCAAATATGTGGCTGCAACAATAGTTTTTTTTGGTGTAATTTATGACGTCTTAACACCAAAGCTGGCGAATCTATATATATCAAATAAAAGCAAATTCAAGCGCTATCTGCGTACCTCAAATCGAACAATTTTTTTAATAGGGGCGTCAACAGCCCTACTTATCTATTTCTTTAGAGAAGATCTTGTCATTTTATCTTTTGGCCTAGACTTTGAACCTCTAGAAGAATTTATGTGGCTTTTTTCTATACTTATATTTTTGCGGTTCTTTGGTTTAATGTATAATATTTGCTTAACCGTTACCGGACACCAAAAAGAAAGATCAACTTATTTGTTTTATTCATTGATCATCCTTATCACTTTACAGCTATCGCTAGGTACAGCATATGGAATAATTGGCATTTTATTATCTAGAATTGCTGCTAATTTTATTTTATTCTCCGCTGAATCAATTTTCATCAAAAGAAAGCTTGGCTCGTTTTTTCTTTAAATCTGAAGATATGGAAACTGAGATGATAAATCAAATTGACTTTTGGATTATTGGGGCACAGAAATCCGGGACAACTTCGCTTCATAACTACCTTTCACAACATCAAGATATTTTTATGCCCCCTACAAAAGAAATTCATTTTTTTAATGATGATGAATTTTGGAAACAAGGACGTTCTTACCTAAACTCATTTTATGACGGTTACAAGTCCGAGCAGGTAGTAGGCGGTGCATATGTACATACTATTTTTTTTGAAAAAAACATAACTAGACTTAAGGAACACAATCCAAATATTAAACTTATAGCACTTTTAAGAAACCCTGTTGAAAGAGCCTATTCAGCTTATTGGTTTGCAAAAAAAAACGGGTGGGAAACACTAGAAAGCTTTGAGGACGCCTTAGACGCTGAAGAAAAAAGGTTAAAAGGAAACTTACAAGAGCAAAAAGAACTGACCTATTTATCCCACGGAAAATACATTGAACAGCTTAAACCATACCTAGACAGCTTTGACAGGTCACAAATTAAAATAATACTAACAGACGAGCTAAAAGCAAATGCCCAACAAACCACTTTAGATTTATTTGCGTGGCTCGGCGTTAAAACAGGCGATAGCAATATAAACACTTCAAAAAAAATCAATTCATCAGGGATGCCTCGCTATCCAGTCCTCCAGAAACACCTCTTACAAGAAAACAATTTCAAAAAATCTATTCGTAAAATAACAAGCCCAAAACAACGTCTTATTTTTAAAAATATTTTCATTGAGCCAATCTTGAAATTTAACAGTAAACCATTTATTTACCCAAGTATGAATAAAAACACCAAGCAAGAACTATCAAGCTACTTCAAAGCTTATAATAGCCGTCTCGCTAAACTCATAAATAAAGACTTGTCTGCTTGGGACGAATCCTAAACAAATTAGCTTCAACAATAACCAAGAGACATAACACACAAACAGCCTATTGACTTTCTTTATAATTATCCAGATCTACTCTTAGCCCTGGTGACAAATTATGGCTATAGCTTTCAACCGACTAATTAAAAAAATAAATACACTTAATCCTGCAGTTGAGCATTGGCACGACTCAACGGACAAAAATTATCGCGTAATTGTTCTTTCATCTGAATACAAGAGCAGGGCTGGAGGCATTGCTAATGCGATGCATGGATACCTTTCAGCATTAAAACTTCAAGGGCTATTATTTTCTCACATTTCCACACACACCTCTGGCAGCATAATGGGCAAGGCCCTGCCCCCAATATTTGCCCTATTCAAATTGCGCAAAGAAGTTTCTACGATAAAAAAATTGGGATTCATTCCGGTCGCATATGCACACGCTGGCGAATCCTTTTCTCTACTGCGAAAGACAATCTTGTTATCAATCGCTAAATTGTTTGGAGCAAAGACGGTACTTCACCTGCATGGTGGCAATGTTGAATATTGGTTAAATCATTTTTTTTCACGAAGCCTTTTTTTTATACTTTTGTCCAGTGCTGATTCTATATGTGTTTTATCTGACCATAGAAAAAATATACTCACAAAGTTTGACAGAATTAAACTCTTAAATGTTGTTCACAACCCTATATCGATCAAGTTAGAAAATGACAAAAATCTATTAAACTTAAAAAAAGCAAGTTCTTCAAACTCTATAACTATACTCACAATGTCTAGGCTTGAAAAAGGAAAAGGCATTGACGTTACAATAAAAGCTTTATCAAAACTACCTTCTAACTACAATTTAACGATTGCTGGTTCTGGATCTCAGTTTAAGCACCTCAAACGAATGGTGAACACCCTTGGACTTTGTAAAAGAGTTACTTTTACAGGTTGGGTAGAAGGTGAAGACAAGTATAGTCTGTTTAGAAAATCTGATATATTTTGCCTTCCGTCTCACTATGACTCTTTTGGATTAGTTTTTTTAGAGGCAATGTACTTTGAGCTGCCGATAATTGCCTCTAAGTGGGGCGCTATTCCGGAAGTTGTCCCTGATGGAGTAGCAGGAATATTAGTAGATGGACAATGTGACTTGAAAATATCTCAAGCCATCATGTGTTTAGAAAATCCAAAAGTCAGGCTCAAAATCGGCACTGAAGGTAAAGAGTGGGCTATGAGGCAGTTTTCTATTAGCGCAGTGGGGGAGGCTCTAAAAAAGGCCATCTCCATGTCTAAGAGCAGTCAACTATAGACTTCGGCATATTTATTCTTATTTCTATGACCGATTGGTTCGATACCCATATTCACCTGCTGGCCCCGGAGTGGCAACAGTCGCCTCCGGCACTGCACAGCGAGGCACAAAGTGCTGGCATTGTCGGCATGCTGATGCCGGGAGTACGGGTCGACGACTGGACAGCACTGCTGACACTTGCGCAGCAACGCCCCAACACCTATTTTGCCCCCGGACTGCATCCCGCCTACGCGGAGCAGTGGAACGATGACGCGGCAGATCAGCTCAGGACGCTGACCCGGCAGCCGCAGGTGATCGCCATCGGTGAGATCGGGCTGGATGGCATTAGCGGACCCCCGCTGGAAGAGCAGGAAACCGTCTTCCGCGCCCAGCTTGCCATCGCCCTCGATGCCGGTCTGCCGGTCCTTCTGCACTGCCGCAAGGCCACCGGGCGGATGGTGGCGATTCTGGAAGAGCTACGGGTCGGCCAGCGCATCGGCGGTATCTGGCACGGCTTTTCGGGCAGTGTGCAGATCGCACAGACGCTGGTCGATCTCGGATTTAAGATCGGCGTCGGACCGGTTCTGCTGCGCGAATCGGCACGCAAACTCCCTGAGGCGATACGCTCCATCCCCGATGATGCACTGGTGCTCGAAACCGACGCGCCGGATATGACCAGTCATCCTCGTGATTTGATAGCCGTCGGCCGCAAACTGGCCGAACTGAAAAACTGGACCCTGGACAAGACCGCTGCGTTGACATCGGCCAATGCACGCCATCTGCTTCACATCGACCAACAGGACGAAACTGCATGAGTGAACATCGCTTCAGCCGTCTGCAACTGCTGTCTGGCCGCGACGGGCTGGACAGGTTAAATCAGGCCTCGGTGGCTATTTTCGGGATCGGCGGTGTCGGCAGTTATGCCGCTGAAGCACTGGCGCGCGCCGCCATCGGCAAACTGACCCTGATCGATTTTGACGATATCTGCATCACCAACGTCAATCGCCAGATCCACGCTCTGGATGGCAGCATCGGTCGCCCCAAGGTGGACGTGATGGCCGAACGCTGCCGCGCGATCAATCCCAACGCTCAGATTATTGCGCACAAACGCTTTTACGATGCGGAGGCCAGTGACGAGCTGCTGGCGGACGGCTACGATTACGTGCTCGATTGTATCGATCACATTACCGCCAAGCTGCACCTGATTCAGACCTGTCATCTGCGTGGTCTGCCGATTATCGCCTCAATGGGAGCGGCCAACAAGCTCGATCCCACCCTGATCAAAGTTGCCGATCTGGCCGATACCACCAAGTGTCGCCTGGCGCGCATCATGCGCCGTGAACTGCGTAAGCGCGGCATCGAGCGAGGTGTCAGGGTGGTCTATTCCACCGAGGAATTCCGGCCACTCGGCAACGAAGCGGTGATCTGCGCCGAAAACTGTGTTTGCCCCAATAAGGACGATCAGCAGTGGAGCTGCGATGACCGGCGGGTGATTCTCGGCAGTTCGTCCTATATTCCACCGCTGTTCGGCCTGACCATGGCCGGCACCGTGATCCGTGAACTGCTGGGAGAGGCGGCATGGAGCTGATCCAGATCGTTCTGCTGGTGGGGGTGGGCGTTGTCGCCGGAATTCTCAATGTGCTTGCCGGCGGGGGATCTCTGCTCACCTTGCCGGTTCTGATCTTTATGGGGCTGCCAGCTTCGGTCGCCAACGGCACCAACCGAATCGCCGTCCTCTGCCAGAACGTGGTCGCGGTCAGCAGCTTCAAGAGCAAGGGGGTCTTTCCCGCCCGTCTGGCGCTGCTCTGCTCGGTCCCCGCTCTGCTCGGCAGCATCCTCGGAGCGCAACTGGCGGTGGACATCAGCGATCAGCTGTTTCGGCAGCTGCTCGGCGCCATCATGATCGGGGTTCTGATTCTGATGGCGATCGACCCGTCAAAGCGGTTCAGGTTTCACGAACAGCATATGACTCCGCTGCGGACTGCGGCACTGGTGATCGGATTCTTTTGCATCGGCATATATGGCGGGTTTATTCAGGCCGGGGTCGGCCTGATCATGATCCCCGCGCTGTTGCTGATGGGACTGGATCTGGTGCGCATCAACGCCGTCAAGGTCTTCGTCATCCTCTTCTTTACGGTCACTGCGCTGGCGGTCTTTATCTGGCATGGCCAGATCGACTGGACACTGGGAATCGCTCTGGCGCTCGGCAACTCGCTGGGCGGCTGGATCGGCACCCACCTGGCGGTCAAAAAGGGGCACGACTGGATCCGCAAGGTGGTCTTTGCCGTCGTTACCCTGTTCGCCGTCAAGCTGATCTGGTTTTAAAGTCCCCGTCCATTTTGACGATTGACACAGAAATTCCAGCGTGTATAATCGTGACCAATTTTGTCACCTATAAACCATTCACATCGATTCTAAGAGGGAGATTCAACCAATGAAGAAATTTGTCTGCACCATCTGCGGTTACGTTCATGAAGGCGATTGCCCACCAGAGGCATGCCCGACCTGTAAAGCGCCGGCTTCCAAGTTTGTTGAGCAGTCGGGCGGAGATCTGGCTTGGGCTGACGAGCATCGCATCGGTGTTGCAAAGGACGTCGATCCGGACATTATCGAAGGCTTGAGGATGAACTTTACCGGCGAGTGCACCGAGGTCGGAATGTATCTGGCCATGAGCCGCCAGGCCGAGCGCGAGGGGTATCCGGAGATCGGCGAGGCCTACAAGCGAATTGCCTGGGAAGAGGCCGAGCATGCAGCCAAATTTGCCGAACTGCTCGGTGAAGTGCTGGTCGCCGACACCAAGACCAATCTGCAGATGCGAGTCGATGCCGAGCACGGCGCCTGTCAGGGCAAAAAGGACCTGGCCACCAAGGCCAAGCAGCTCAACCTTGACGCCATCCACGACACGGTTCACGAGATGTGCAAAGACGAAGCACGCCACGGATCGGCATTCGCCGGCCTGCTGAAGCGTTACTTCGGCAAGTAACGGCTCTTTACAGCGCTAGAAAGCAGGCTCTGAATCTCTACGGTTCAGGGCCTGCTTTTTTTAGCTCAACCCGATCAGAAGCAGGTTGATCGTACCTATCAGCAATCCCAGCAGAGCACCAAACAGGTTGATGTACTTGAATTGCTCTTTCATGATCCCCATCAGCAAACCTTCGACCTGCAGCAGATCGAGGGAGTTAACCTTCTCCTCGACCATCCGCCTGACGTTGAGGGTTTCCACCAGCTGTGGCGCCTCTTTTTTCAACACATCTTCGACCGCCTGACACAGGCCGGTTTCCAGCTCTGTTCTTAGATCCGCCGGCATACGGGCCGAAAGCAATCCCAGCGGACGGTTGAAGATCCACTCTTCAGCCTGCTCCTGTAGAACCCGATCGAAAGCCTCCCGGGCCTGCGCCGAACGGATCAGCTCGAGACACCGGTCGGCCAGGGTGCGACGCAATTGCTCCAACCCTTCTGCGGGCAGCACGTCATCGAGCACGGACTTGAATGAGCGGTCCTTGACCCGCGACAACACCTCTTCCAGTGCGCCCTGCAGGGCGTCCTCAACCCGCTGGGACTGAACCGTGGCAACCGCCTGCTCGCGGACAAAACGGCGCATCCCGGCGACCTTTTCGTAGGACATATTCTCCAGGTAACTCGCCGGAGAGCGCTCCAGCAGCCCATCCACCCGCTCGCGCAGCAGCATGGCGAGCTGCTCTTGGGTCTTGTCCTCTTTCAGCCAGGCGGCGATTTCGTCTCCCGCCTTATCGAGAAATTCGGGGATCTTGGCATAAATAGTATCCAGATTTATAAATCCGGCGAGCAACCCACTTAAACCACCCAGCGAATCGAGGAAGGAATCGATCGCCGCTTTTCCCTTTTCCACCATCCGCTCACGAAAGTCGGGATCGTAGAGCATGCCGCCGAACTTTTCGATCAGGGGCGGCAGCTCCTTCTCGATCTGCTGGTGAATCAGCGCGACGAGGTCGTCGGGCAACATCTCCCTGAGCGGACGGTCGTTGGCGACCCAAGCTTCGGTTTTGCGGTCAACAAACCGGCCCACCTCATCAGCAAAGGCCGGCGACATAAGGAAACCGTTGAGCTTACTGCGGGTGTAGGTCTGCAGTGCCCGATAACGCTCGGGGGACAGATAACTGGACAGATCACGGGCCAGCAGCTTATCGCCCTCCCGTTGCAGGTAACCACGAAAACCGGCCTCAAAACGCTCACTAAGCAGATAGTCATGGGTCAAGCTGCCGATCTTGCGGTGCATCAGGGTGACAAACTGACGGAAACGGGGCCGAAAACGATCCGGGACCAGGGTTTCCAATGGACCGAGGTCGCGATCGAGAAAACGCCCCAGCTTGGACGTTACCGCGACCTTCAGTTCTGTACGTACCGCTTCCTTTTCGAAGGCACTGCCGACGTCGGTTGCCGTTACCAGATGCGCGCCGACCATCTCACCCATCTTGTGCGCCAGTTCGTGACGCTTGGCAGGGATAATTCCGGGGGTCATCGGCACTCGCAACCCGATAAACCGCCACGGCTTGAGAGGCCGGAACAGCATGCGAATGGCGATGTAGTTGGTGACATAACCGATGAGAGCCCCCAAAAGCGGCGGCAGAAAATAAGGGAGGATCTGTTCAAGAGTCATAAGGGATTCCGCGTGTGTGATTTTATCCGTAACCGTCCGGCTCGCGCGGTTTTAAGCTGTGCAAACGCCGGATGCTTTAACAGAAATTCCAGAAGGTAGCTGGCGGCCAGTCCGTTGAGCAGTCCACTGATAAATGAAAACAGCAGAAAGTAGGGCAACATCAACCAGACGGAAGGGTGGCGGATAATAAGCAGCCAGGCCATCAGCAGCTGTCCGCTGGCATGCCCCAGGGCCCCGACCAGTGAGACCCCCACAGGGCCGATCCGTGTCGGAAGACAGCCGTAGAGTCCGGTCATCAACACGGTGGCGAGGAGGCCTCCGGACAAAGAGAGAAAAAAACCGGGGGAAAAAAGCGTCCCCAGCAACAGCGCACCCACCAGAATTCGTGTCAGCGTAACGGTCCAGGCCGCCTGCGCGCCGTAGAGAAACAGCGCGGTGACAGTGAGGATATTGGCCAGCCCCACTCGGAACCAGGGCAAGGGGCTGGGGAGCAGAAATTCGATGGCATGTACCGCGATCGCCAGTGCGATAAACAGGGCGAGAAAGACCCTCTGTCGAACCTGCTCGAGCTCCAGCGATTTATCGACTGAGGAGGTCATAGTCCGTCTCTACTGCCTCGCCTGCGAGATTAACCACAACCCGGTTCGGCACACAGGCCAGCAGGCCGCCCTTTTTTCCCAACGCCCCCAACCCGAGACAGATCTTCTGCGGGCAGGGAGAGTCGGTGATTCGCACCTCGCCGGCATCAATCTGCATGTGGGTGGTTCCCAGAGGACCCTCGACGCTGAAGTCACGGGGCTGATCGAGGGGTGCGGTAAAGACAGTCCGGTTCTCCACCGACACCACAACCCGCCCGCCCGGACCAGACTGTAGCGGCAGAAAAAACGAGAGCACCACCACCAGCCCGGCCAACAGAGCCACCATCCGATCCGCACCGGTCATCCGCTCCAGAAGAGGCCCTAGAACCATTGCAGCTGACCGTCAAGCCCGGTGGTCACCAATCGTTGACCATCGTCAGTAATAACAAACCCTTCGACATCGGTCATCCGCTCAAGCAGTGCCAACCCCGCACGGGGGCCCAACACAAAAGCCGCGGTCGCCAAGGCATCGGCCAGGGCCGCATCGCCAGCAATTACCGTGACACTCTGACAGCCCCGCGCCGGATATCCGGTCCGCGGATCAAGAAGATGATGATAACGACGGCCGTCCTGTTCGAAAAACCGCTCATAATCGCCGGAGGTCACCACCGAACGATCCCGCAGCGCAATGGTCGCCATCACCTCGCCCGCTTTTCGGGGATGTTGAATGCCGATCCGCCAGTCCTCACCGAGACGGTCGCCGAGCAGACGGATGTCACCGCCGGCATTCACCGCCGCCGATTTCACCCCGGCCTGACGCAGTACAGCCACCGCGCGATCGACCGCATAGCCCTTAGCAATACCACCCAGATCGAGCTGCAAAGCGGGATCTGTTTTTTTAACCTGCTGCCCATTGATCGTTAAAGACTCAGGACCTGTACCTCGCAGAGCAGCACCGATCTGCTCGCCAGAAGGGACCTTCGGGGATTCGCTCTGCAGGTCCCACAGAGCGACCAGTCGTCCCAGCCCCATATCGAACGCGCCCTGACTGCGGCGGGCCACCATCTGCCCCAGAATCAGGAGTTCGGCAACCTCGGAACTTACCGTCCGGACTCCCCGCGCGGCGGAGAGCTGGCGGATCTCGCTCTGTTCAAGATGCGCGGAGAACAGCTGTTCCAACCGCGCCATTTCCGCAAAGGCTTCGGTGATCGCGGTATCCAGCCGATTCGGATCTGCACCGTAGGCCTTGATCTCGACCAGGGTCCCCATCACCAGTGCAGTCCGCACCACCGGGCCGTCCGAAGGGGTCGCTCCGAGCCACAACCACAGCGCCAGCAGCACCGCGGCAAGGGGCAGAAGGGTACGACGAAGCAAAATCAGGCGGACCCTTCGACGATCTCGCCGATCAGGTCATACTCCGAGGAATCGGTGATTTTCAAGCGAACCATCTCGCCCACCTCGGCCTGCCCCGCAGTAATCAGATACTGTCCGTCAACGTCAGGAGCCTGGCGGGCGCTGCGCCCTTTGAGCAACAGCTCGGTCTCTTCGCTGTAACCCTCGACTAGGACGGTCTCGGTCGTGCCGATCAGCTCGCGGTTTTTGTTGAATGAAACCCGCGCCTGCGCGCGCATCAGCTTGTTAAGACGACTCTTCTTGATCCGCGCCAGCACCTGATCGGGCATCTCCGCCGCGGGAGTCCCCTCTTCACGCGAGTAACGGAACACACCGACCCGCTCAAAGTGCCCCTCCTGGACAAAGGCCAGCAGCTTTTCATACTGCTCCAGGGTCTCTCCGGGGAAGCCGACAATAAAAGAGGTCCGCAGGGTCAGGTCGGGGATGCGTGACCGCAACCGCTTGAGCAGGGAGCGGATATCCTGCTCGGTCACCCGTCGGTTCATCCGCGTGAGAATCTCGTCGCTGATATGCTGCAACGGGATATCGAGATAATTGCAGACCTTCTCCTCGCTGGCGATCAGCTCGATCAGCTCATCACTGATGCCGTCCGGATAGGCATAGAGCAGGCGGATCCAGTCGATCCCCTCGACCTTGACCAACTCGCGAAGGAGATCTTCAATTGTAGCACCATCGTTGCGGTCACCGCCGTACGCGGTAATATCCTGAGCGATCAGATTGATCTCACGTACCCCTTTGCCCGCTAAATTGCGCGCCTCCTGACAGACCGAATCGATCGACCGGGAGCGCAGGTTGCCACGCAGCTGAGGGATCACACAGTAGGAACAGTGGTTGCCGCAGCCGTCGGCAATTTTGATATAGCTGCTGTAAAAAGGCGAGGAATTGACCCGTGGGGTCTGATCATCGTAGAGATAATCGGGCGTACCGATCTCCTGACTGGGGGTGTCTTTTTCCAGCTGCCGCTCGATCAGATCGACGATACGCGGCGCATCTCCGGTGCCGACAAACAGATCGACCTCCGGCAGTTCGCGGGTCAGCTCATCCTGATAGCGCTGCGGCAGACAGCCGCTGACGACCAGCAGGTGACAGGGACCCTGCTCCTTGTATTCGGCCACTTCGAGAATCGTCTCGACAGACTCCTCCTTGGCATCCTCGATAAAGGAACAGGTGTTAATGATAATAATATCGGCCTGGCTTTCGTCGGTAATGATCTCGTACCGCTCTTCGGGCAGATGCCCCAGCATCACCTCGGCATCCACCAGATTCTTCGGGCAGCCAAGGCTGACCAGACTCACTTTACGTCTCTCCACTGTGTTGTCCTGTCGTCGTTGATCCGCCTTTGGGCGGAGATCGTTTGTGGCTAGCTGCGCATATTTTCGAACTGCAGCTCAATATCCAGATCTTTTCCCTTGAGGGTCTGCATCACCTCTTGCAGGTCATCGATTTTCTTACCGCTGACCCGGACCTGATCGTCCATGATCTGCGCCTGCACCTTCAACTTGGTCTCTTTGATCAGCTTGACGATCTCTTTGCCCTTCTCTTTGCTGATGCCCTGCACGATCGACGCCTTCTGGCGGACCGCATTGCCCGAGGCCGGTTCTTCCTTACCGTAGTTGAAACACTTGGGAGACACCTTGCGGCGTACCAACTTACCGATCAGGATGTCCTTGATCGCCTGCAATTTATAATCATCGGCAGCGAGAATGGTCAGACCCTCTTTCTCCAGCGAAACCTCATTGTGGGTCCCTTTAAAATCGTAGCGCTGGTCGATCTCTTTGACCGCCTGATTGATGGCATTATCGACCTCCTGAAGGTCGACCTTGGAAACAATATCGAAACTCGGCATCTCTTTTCTCCTTTTAGACCTCAGAAAACATGAAGAAGCTCATAGAAACGGCAACTTATAACACAAAACCGCCCCGGATGAAAAGTTCCGGGACGGCTTTAGCGAAACGAGTGGACCTAGTGGTTGAATCAATACCCCGGAAATTCCTGCCCCGGGCGAACAACCTCGACCCCTGCGGGGAGGCGGAACTGAAACAGGTCGTCCGGCATCACAGGATTGATCTCCACGTCCTCAAACGCAATCGACGTCCGATTGCCGTTGAGATCCACGGCCGACAGCCCCTTGAGTGGGAAGATCCGGCCAGACTGCCCGGTAGCCCGATAGGCATCGACTGCCTCTCTCTGCACGGTCACGTCGAGGTGGTCGATAAACTGTGACGGCTTTTTCGGTCGCAACATGATCACCGGATGACCGTCCCCATCCCGGTCAATATCGGCCCACGCCGGAGTAAATTCACGCTCAAGATGAGCAAGGCCGCGTAAAAAAGTCACCGGATTCTGTCCCTGGTCACGGGCGACGTCTGTCATAGAGCTCTCGATCACCTGACGATTATCCGGCAGATAGAACCACATGGTCTCACCGTCAGAGATCAGCACCTGAACCTCGGGTTTATCATAGGACCAATGAAAGCGGGTGGTCAGCTCCTGTCCCCGCGGGACAAAATGAAAACGGACCTGCCCTGTGCCGAGCTGGGTCTTATCGATAGAAGCAATATGCGAGGCCTGCCTGAAGTTGGCCCGGAACGAGGCGATCCGCCCCCCCTGCGGGTCATCCTGCAGGGAGAATGGAGCTTCGAGAGCACGCAAAACATCTGCCAGAGGCAGGACGTCGTCGGTCCAACCGGGACGTGAAGCGGCGCAGATAAAAAGGGCCATCAGAATCAGGCTACGTAATAGATGTCTCAATCCTCTTCTCCCAGGAGGCTTTTTCTGGCCTGCAGCAATACGATCCCTTCGAAACAACCCGCCGGTGATGCGCAGCTTAGATGACCCTGAACCCGGATTCCGCCATCACCCGTACCCTCTTGGCACAGCTGCTGAACCTGATCCCAGGTACCGCTGAGAAACATTGGCGGTTCCGGCAGAGCACGCAGCCCGATCTGTTCTTCCAGGTTGGACAACACCCGCGAGGTAAAAATATTGCCGACCTCTTTCAGCGCCGAATGTTGTGACTCAACATTGAGATCAACAGGATGGGTCTGGCGCAGCAAAAAGCGGATCAGCTGACTGGCGTGACTGGTCGAAAAGAGCATCAACAGACTGCCCGTGAGCTGACCATGGATCGTCAGGTGCACGCCCGCCAGGGTCTGCTCGTCTCGGGTAATCCGCCGGGCCAGGACGGTCGGGGAATAAGCTCCGGCATCCTGAAGAGAACAGTCGAACCCTTCGTGGAGAAACTCTGAAATCATCCCTGCCGATCGGATCATCCCGGTCAAAATCGTCTTGCGAAGAGACTCCAATGCCTGAATCTGCACGTTTTCCGGAACGCTGTCCGAACTGGCTTTCATCATCGTTGCTGCTCCAGAAGACTTTGAACATCGAGGATAAAAACGACGCGACCGTCTCCCAGCACAGCACCGCCACCGGTTCCGCGTAGACGATCAAAAGGAGGTGGCAGCTTTTTCACAAAAACATCCTGATGACCGCAAAAATGATCGACCACCAGCCCCACCCTACGACCAAAAAGTTCCATGACAATCACCGCGAGGGATGTTGGCCCCTGCGGCGACGAAAACCCGAGGATCTTACGCAGAGACAGCAACGGCAAGGTTTCGCCTTTCAGCTCGAACACCCGTTGCTTGCCGCGCCGCAGCACCTTATCGGCACTGAGCAGCTGGGTCTGAATGACGCGCGATAGCGGCATCGCCAGTAATTTCCCAGCGCACTCGAACAGCAGAATCTTGATAATGGCCACCGACAGGGGCAGAGTCACGGTGATCCGGGTCCCCGCCTGCGGCGCCGCATCGATCAGCAAAGAGCCGCCCAGATTTTCCACCGCGGAGCGAACCACATCCATCCCCACCCCGCGCCCGGAGGTTTCTGAAACCCTGTCAACCGTAGAGAATCCGGGGAGACAGATCAACTGCAACGCATCCGCATCGCGCATCACCTCGGCCTGTCGTTCGCCAATCAGCCCTTTTTCCCGCGCCCTCCGCCGAAGCAGCTGCGGATCCATGCCGCGCCCATCATCTTCGATCCTCAGCTGCACATGGGACCGGGTTCGCAGTACATCGATGCACACCGTGCCGGATCTTTCGATGCCGTGATCGACGGCATTGCGCACCAGATGCATGAGCGGGTCGGACATCTCCTCGAGAATACTGCGGTCGAGCTCGATCCCCGCACCGCTGATTTTAAGCTCGATCTCCTTACCGTTGCTTCGGCACAGATCGCGAACCACGCGGGGGAGACGCCCGGTTACGGTGCTGACCGGCATCATCCGCATCTTCAAAACCTGACTGTGAAGGTTGCCGACCAGTTTCTCAAGCTGCCCCAGTCCTTCGCCCAGTTCACGCAGATCCTGCTCCTTCAGCGCGGTTTTCAATGCGTAACGGGTGGTCAGCAGCTCACCGGTCAGGTTGATGAAACGGTCCAGCAGAACCGTGTCCACCCTCACCGTCCCACTGGCCAATGAGTTCTGACGCCGATCCTGCTTGCGACGCTCCGGGGCCCGCTCATCGCCCGGATCGGAAAAAGACAGTTCAGCCACTTCGGGATAGCACTGAACCTTTTCCTCAATAGTCGCTCTGCTCAGGCTACCGGTCAGAACAAACTGAATCTTACGGTGCGCGCCTCCCGCCTTTAACTCCTCCATCGACGGACGTTGCGCCGCAATCTGGCCCATCTCGGAAAAAACACCCATCAACAACAGCAACCGTGCGCCTGGAGCGACAACATTCTCTCGCAACGTCAACCGCAACCGGTGTTCGTTCTGGGGTGCGTCCTCTGCCTGCGGAGCTGCGAACATAAAGGCGCTGACATCCGGCTCGGGTCGATCCGCGGCGATCTCCGCAAGCACCTCTTCGATCAGATCGGTCCCCTGCAGCAGATGGTCGATCGCGGCGGGATCGATGGTCCCGGCCTTGCGGAAATCGGCCAGAAAGTCCTCGAGATGGTGAGCGAGATCGGCCATCTGCGTGTACCCCATCGATGCTGCCATCCCTTTGATCGAATGGGCATCGCGAAACAGCGCATCGATCCCGTCACGATCCGCGGGATCGTTTTCCACCGCGACCAACAGAGCACTCATGTTGCGCAGATGCTCTTCGGTCTCCGAAAGAAACATCGATTTGTACTTGGACATGTCCATCTAACAGTCCGATCCGGCGACGAGTTCCCGTCAGGCCAGAACCCTCCGCACGATATTAAGAACATCGTCCGCCTGAAACGGCTTGACGATGAAGTCTTTGGCCCCGGCGCTCACCGCTTCGTTGACCATGCTTTCTTGACCGAGCGCGCTGCAGACAATAACCTTGGCCGCGTCATCGATGGCACGGATATCGATCAGCGCCTCGATACCGCTCCGCAGCGGCATGACGATATCCATCGTCACCAGATCCGGATTCAGCAGCTTGTACTGCTCGACAGCCTGACGACCGTTTTCCGCCTCACCGACGATCTCCATCCCCCCCTGCTCCAGAATATCCCGCAACAGGTCGCGCATAAACTGGGCATCGTCTACAATCAAGACTCGACTTGACATATCTATCCTCCCGACATTTCACATAAGTGTCTGATATCTTCCCACAAAACCTCTAAGCTGAGCATCCGTATTGTTTCCCCCTTCCAGTCAAGCAGACCGGCAACACCCTCTTGATCGGCAACCGGTCGGCACACCTCGGCAAGGGCAGCCTCGACGTTCAAAACCGACCGGACCGTATCGACCGCCAGCACAAGAGCGCTTTTCGCATTGGACAGCACGATCATCCGCTCTGCCCGTGGTCCGACATCATGGCCGAATTGTGCCGGCAGGTCCACAACCGGAAGAATACGACCGTGCAGATTGATCGCCCCGAGAATCCCCACGGGCGCACCCGGCAGATAATGGATGGGCGCGTCGTCCACCACTTCCTGAATATCGGTGAGACTCAGGCCGTACAGCCCGCCACCCATCGTAAAGGGAAGAATCTGGATCATTTGACGTCCGAGCCCCGCTCGCTTCCCATCTGAAAGCGGCTGACAGATTCCAGCAGTTCATCCGCCAGCTGCGACAGCTTGAGTGACGAAGAGGTCATCCCCTCCATGGCAAAGGTCTGTTCTTCGGTGACCGCCGAGACCTCTTCACTCGATGCAGCGTTTTCTTCGGCGACGCGGGAGATCTCCTCGATCGCCTCGACGATGTCCTGCGCACTACCGATCTGGCTCTCGGAAAGCTCTTTGATGCTGTTGGCTTTGGTCTGCGAATTCTCGGCACGATCGAGTATCGCCTGAAATGCATCGCTGACGATATTGATCGACTCGCGCCCTTCGTCGATCACCTGCAGACTGCGGGTCGTTGACTGCTGGGCGCGAACGCTCTCAGCCTTGGTAGTCTCAATGAGCGCCGTAATCTCAGAAGCCGAGGCTCCGGAGCTTTCCGCCAGCTTGCTGATCTCATCGGCAACGATGGCAAAGCCATGCCCCGCTTCACCGGCACGGGCGGCCTCTATGGTGGCGTTTAATGCCAGCAAATTGGTCTTCTGTGCAATGTGGGTGATGATATCGACGATGCTGCCGATTTTCTGAACATGTTCGCTAAAGGCGACGATCTGGGTGCTGTTTGTATCGACCTGTTCCAGTACTTCTTTCATGTTGACAATCGCGGCGCCGGCCATGGCTTCACCCTGGCGTGCCGTATCGGTAGTCTCCGCGGCCGACACGGTCAACTTCTGTGCGGAAGACGCAACCAGCTCGATCGACATGGCCATCTCCTTCACTACCCGCAACACCTTGTCAACCATAGCTACCTGGGTTTCGGCCCCCTTGCTGATCTGTTCGATGGTTCCTGAAACCTGATGAGAAATCGCCGACATATCGGCCGCTGTACTGGACAGGCCCTGAGACGATTCATTGACCCGCAAGGCCGAGGTACTGATCTGTCCCACCAGGTTGCGCAGACTGTCGACGACAAGGTTCAGCGAATTGGCGAGATCTTCAGTCTCGTCGATCGCTAGGCGTTTCTGCAGGCGGATCTTACGGCTCAAATCGCCGTTGCTGATACGACCGGCTCCGGTGGTGATGATACCGATATTCGAGGTGAAGGTTTTCGAAAAGAACCAGCCGAACAGCAACCCGACCAACAGTGCCCCCAGAGTGGCGACCAGCTGTTGCAGATAGTCAGGAATCCCCACCAACGGAACAATATTGTTCAGCAGCACAACCGAGCCGACCACAACAATAAATCCGACGATAAATTTCTGACTGATCTCGATGCGCATATACGGAAACCTCCAGGCAAATACCCAGTTGAATGAAAAAGTTAAGGTTGGTTCTGCATCTGACAGACGCTGCTACTGTGGTCCTGACAGGGTGCCGGCCGCTCGTCGCTGTTTATTTTTCACCAAAATGATCGAAGCCGGAAAGCCCGACCGGCACACGCGTTCCGTTCGGACCGAGCAGATCGAGTCCCGACCCCACAGTGATGGTTCCGATCCGACTCAACGGCAGCGCCAATTCAGTAGAGAGCTGTTGCAGGGCAGGCGTATTCAGTGGATCCGCAGTGAAAAGCAATTCGTAATCCTCGCCACCGCTCAGTGCCAGCGACAGGCCTTCATCTACCGGGCAGCGATCTTTAATCACCGGCGCGACCGGCACCTGCGCAGCTACAATCTCGGCACCCTTGCTGGAGGCCTTAAGAATATGGCCCAGATCTGCAAGCAGTCCGTCTGAAACATCGATCATCGCTGTCGCTAAACCCTGCTCTGCGAGAAGCGCCCCCAACCCGGTCCGGGCACTCGGCACGTGATGACGCTGTGCCACTTCTGGCACGGGGTCGTGCCCTTTCTGCAACTCAGTCAGAGCAAACGCGCTCTCACCCAATTGGCCTGAAACATAGACGGCATCTCCGCTTCTGGCACCACTGCGCAGCACTGCGCGACCCTTTGCAACCTCACCCTGCACAGTCACCGAAATCATCAGCGGTCCCGGAGAGCGACAGGTGTCACCGCCGGCAAGAACAGCCCCGCAGGCGGAGGCCTCGGCAATAAATCCGTTCATAAATCGTTGAATATTGTCGACGGTCAGCCCGGCAGGAACCGCCAATCCCAGCCACAAGTAACGCGGTCGCCCCCCCATTGCCGCGATGTCACTGAGGTTGACGGCGGCACTTTTACGCCCCAGCTGTTCATAACCGGTCCAGTTCAGGTCGAAATGAACCCCTTCGATGAGCAGATCTTTACTGGTGAGCAGGTCCTGATCGGGAGCGGTGGGCTGAATCGAGCAATCATCACCAATCCCCATCCGCAGAGAGGCAGACGAAGAGACCTGCTGTTTAATCAGCTCTATCAGTCCAAATTCGCCCAGTTCGGCCAGATTGTTTTTCTCGGACATCTGCAGGGAAACCCCTTGTTGAAACCTGACGTTAAAAGTTTAGCATGTCATTATTATTTTTCTCTCACCAAGTGTCAAGAATATCGGACAGATTGAATAAAAAAGAGAAGGGCGCCCGATCTGCACCGGACGCCCTTCTCTTTTTTTATTATTCCTGCCGTCGAACGTTACAACTAGATCTTCGGTCCTGCTTGAGTAAAGTCGAAGTCAGCGCTGTCCGATGTATATTTCTTGAAATTCTCGGTGAACATCCCTGCCAATTTCACCGCTGTCGCGTCGAAAGCAGCCTTGTCCTGCCAAGCGTTACGGGGATTCAGCAGGCCACTGTCAACACCCGAGAGCGCTTTGGGGATATGCAGACGGAAGAACGGTGTGAGATCAAACTCAGCATCGTTGATGCTGCCATCGAGGATAGCGTTAACGCAGGCACGGGTCGCCTTGATGCTCATTCGCGAACCGACACCGTAGCCGCCGCCGGCCCAACCTGTGTTCACCAGATACGCATTAACACCGTACTTCTCCATTTTTTCACCCAAAAGCTTGGCGTAAGCGGTCGGAGGCAGGGGCAGGAACGCTTCGCCGAAACAGCTGGAGAAGGTCGCCTGCGGCTCGGTAACACCACGCTCGGTTCCGGCGACCTTGGCGGTATAACCGGAGAGGAAATAGTACATGGCCTGCTCTTTGGTCAGCTTGGATACCGGAGGCAACACCCCGAAGGCATCGCAGGTCAGGAAGATAATATTCTTCGGATGTCCTGCCTTGAGAGTCGGTTCGTGGTTGTCGATATGCTCGATCGGATAGGAAACCCGGGTGTTTTCGGTCTTTGAACCGTCGCTGAAATCGATGACACCATTGTCGTTGGCGACAACATTTTCCAGCAGCGCGTCACGCTTGATCGCCGCGAAAATCTCCGGCTCACTGTCGGCCGACAGGTCGATACATTTGGCGTAGCAGCCACCCTCAAAGTTGAAAATACCGGCATCGTCCCAGCCGTGCTCATCATCACCGATCAGCTTGCGGGACGCGTCCGTCGACAGAGTGGTTTTTCCGGTTCCCGACAGGCCGAAGAACAGACAAACATCGCCGTCTTTTCCAACATTGGCACTGCAATGCATCGACAAGATATTTTCCAGCGGCAGCCAGTAGTTCATCATGGTGAAGATGCCTTTTTTCATCTCCCCGCCGTACCAGGTACCGCCGATGATCGCGACGTTCTTTTCGATGTTGAAGATAACAAAAACGTCGGAGTTCAGCCCCATCTCCTGCCATTTTTTATTTGTCAATCCAGCCGCGTTGTACACGCGAAAGTCGGGGGCAAAGTCGGGCAGATCAGCCTCGTCCGGGCGGATGAACATGTTTTTGGTAAAGTGGGCCTGCCAGGCAATCTCGGTAATAAAACGGACCTGCTTGCGGGTGTCGGGATTGGCGCCACAGTAGCCATCAGTTACGTAGACGTCCTTGCCGGACAGGTACTCGATCACATCAGCGTAGAGTTCGTCAAAAATCTCGTTGGAAACCGGCTTGTTGATGTTGCCCCAGGCAATGTTATCAGAAGAAGGTGCCTGCTGGACAAAGTACTTGTCCTTGGGTGAACGACCGGTAAATTTACCGGTGTCGACCATCATCGTCCCGTTTTCTGAGACCTTTCCTTCGTTGTTCTCATTTTCGTGCGCGAAAAGTTCGTCGTAACTGAGATTACGACGTACCTGTCCGACACTTTTCAGACCCAACGCTTCTGCGCTCAAAACACTCATTGCTGCCTCCCTGGATGACGCCCGCCATCTTCCGTATGAATTATCGACCCTAACTCCGGCCGTTGAAAACGGCCGGACTATAGCCCAAAAGATGTTTCCAGACAAGGGGGGAGCAACATTTATTCATATTAAAAGTTTTTTCGAGCTGAAAAACCCCGAAAACACGACGAGATTTGAACAATCTGTGGGATTGAATTGCGTTTCTTGTGGACAGGTGAGGTTCCGGGAGACAGGATATTTTTAGTCAGTATAAAAATATGTTTGTTGTCATGACACGGGCGGTCGGGCCGCAGCATAATTGTTGTGCTTGAGCCGGTCGGTAGAGCCAGTTTCTATTTTTTCCCGCAGATCGACCCCCCTGCCTGCCAGATCCCTTGCCACGCCAGCAACGACCGCACCAAGTGCCGACTCCAATTCCGCGGTTAGCGCCGTGCCCATTTCTAGAGACAGGGGCTGTGCGCCCCAAACTACCAGCTCTGAGGGCAGATGGCCCTGCAGTTCGGCAACTATCAGCAGATCCTGAACCCCCACCTGATGCACCGACAGTTTATTGGCAAAGGCACGGGGAACCTCAGCGCCCGCAAGACGGAACACCTCACCCGCCGCGGCATCCATATTCAACGCGTCGATCAGCACCAGCAGATCAACCCCTTCGAATAGAGGCAACAGATCGAGCCCCAAAGTTCCTCCATCGACCAGCTTAACCTCCGCTGGCACCAGGTAGCGACGCTTTATCACGCCGATGGCGTGGCACCCGAGGCCATCATCACTCATCAGCAGATTGCCGAGTCCGAGCACCAGCGCCCGCATTACAGGTCGTCCTTTTCGACAAACTTGTAGCCGCTGAAAATGCTGCTCATCACCCCGTTCATCTCTTTAACATCCATCAGCCAGGCGCTGTAGATATGGTTGATAACAAACCCAGCGAGCAGCCACATCGTCAGATGGTGGACAAGCCGCAAGGTCTGCAGATCGATCAGGACCACCAGCCAACCCAGCATCCCCGCCCAGAAACCGTCGGGCTGATACTGTCCATAAAGGGCGAAGCCGCTGACAAGCTGTACCGCAAAAAGGACAAAGATCCCTGCATAGGCCATGCAGGCCAGGGGATTATGGCCGACTTCGTAGGGCAACTTCGGCCCGGTAAAGGTGTAGTAGCGGAAAAATGTCAATGCCGCCTTGCGTCCTTGCGGAGTCGCCCAGGTAAAAAACATCCGCCATGAGGCATGGTGATTACCGAACAGAAACCAGTAACAGCGCACAATAACGGAGACCAAAAACAGGTAGGCAAAACCGAAGTGAATCAGTCGGTTCCAGCCCATCACATAAGACTCGGTATCGGTCGCCGTATAGAAGGGATTGCCGATATAAAATCCGGTGATGGCCAGCCCCACGACGCACAGCACATTCACCCAGTGGGTGATGCGCACCGGAAGTTCCCAGACATAACGTATTTCGAGCATGTCCTGCCTCCTACAGAGCCCTCACCTTGATGATTTCGTGCCCCCGCCCGTCCAGCACATGGACTGCGCAGGCCAGACAGGGATCGAAGGAATGGATGGTCCGCAAGATCTCCAGCGGCTGCTCTTCATCAGCCACCGGCGTCCCGATCAGCGCCGCTTCGTAAGGCCCCATCTGCCCACGGGCATCGCGCGGTCCGGCATTCCAGGTCGACGGAACGACCGCCTGATAGTTGGCAATCGCGCCGTCTTCTATTCGGATCCAGTGCCCGAGAGCGCCGCGGGGAGCTTCATGATAACCGAAACCGCGGGCCTCTCTGGGCCAGCTCGAGGGATCCCACCGCTCACGGTTGTGCACTTCAAGCACACCGCGCCCCATATTGTCGGTCAGCTCCTGCAGCCAGAATTCCGCTTTCTGCGCCAGCATCAGGCAGTCCACACCCCGAGCCGCGGTACGTCCCAACGTTGAAAAAAGCGCTTCTGGACCAACCCCTAAGGTCTTCAGCACATGATTGACGATCGCCGTGGCGTCTTTGTGACCGCTGGCATAGGCCACCAGAACCCGCGCTAGCGGGCCGACCTCCATCGGCTGGTTCTGATAACGAGGAGATTTGACCCAGGAGTATTTCTGTTCGGTCTCGAGAAAATCGTACGGCGGCTTCGGCCCGGTGTAGAACGGTTCCGTCTCCCCCTGATACGGATGTTTTCCCTGATTGCCACCATCGCTGTAACGGTACCAGGAATTGGTCACCTCTTCGGTGATTTCGCTTTCGTCCACCGGCAGGACTCGGGACAGATCGTTCCCTTCGATCCGTCCCCGCGGGAAATACAGATCGTCAGATCTGCTGCCGCTGCGCATCGGAAAATCTCCGTAACTCAGGAAATTCCCCACCCCGCCGCCAATACCGGCCCAATCCTTGTAGAAAGAGGCGATCGCAAGCAGGTCGGGGATATAGACCTGCTCGACAAACAGCCGCGCTTTCTTCAGCAAGGACCCAATCAGCGCCAGTTTGTCCGCATTGAGTGCGTTCTGACTGTCGGGATCGACGGGGATCGACATCCCCCCGACCAGAAACGTCTGCGGGTGCGGATTCTTCGAGCCGAGAATGGCGTGGATCTTAATGACATCCTTCTGCCACTCGAGGGCTTCCAGGTAGTGCGCCACCGCCATCAGATTGGCTTCGGGGGGCAACCGGTAGGCGCTGTGGCCCCAGTAGGCATTGGCAAACGGCCCGAGTCGACCGGTGCCGACAAAGGCTCCGACCCGTTCCTGAATCCCTTTGAAGTATGGTGCACTCGATAACGGCCAATTGGAGACCGATTGCGCCAGCTGTGCGGTTTTCTGCGGATCGGCCCGTAGCGCGCTGGTGATATCGACCCAGTCGAGCGCATGCAGGTGGTAAAAATGGATGACATGGTCCTGAACATTCTGGATAGCCATAATGAGATTGCGGATCAAGCGGGCATTGTCGGGGACCTGAATCCCCAGGGCATCCTCGACCGCACGGATGCTGGCCATCGAATGGACAGTGGTACAGACCCCGCAGAAACGCTGGGTAAAGTGGTGAGCATCGCGTGGATCACGCCCTTTAAGGATCGTCTCGATACCACGGAACGCGGTCGACGAACTCCAGGCGTTGACGATACGGCCATTTTCTACCTGGGCCTCAATCCGCAGATGACCTTCGATACGGGTAACAGGGTCGACAGCAATTTTTCGACTCATAGATCTAATCCTCCTTGACCACTTGATCGGCTTCGAGCTTGTCGCCCTTACGGAACGAACTGGCCACCGCATGCGCGGCAAAGGCAACGCCCGTCGCCGCGGTCAAACCTAGGCCGATCTTATCAGCGGTCGATTCGACCCCGAAGCCCGGCACGGTCGGCAAACGCCCATAGAAAGGCGTCATCGTATCCCAGAAAAATGGCTGGCTGCAGCCGATACACCCGTGCCCGGCCTGAATCGGCCAGCTGCTACCTTCGTTGTAACGTACTGTCGGACAGTTGTGGAACGTCTCCGGCCCCTTGCATCCCAGCTTGTAGAGACACCAACCCTGGCGGTGACCCGGATCACCAAAACCTTCAGCATACTGACCGGCATCAAAGTGAGAACGTCGTTCACAATTGTCATGAATCCGTTTACCGTACGCGAATTTAGGGCGGCCGAACGCGTCTGTCGCCGGCAGGCGATTAAAAGTCAGGTAGTGAACGATCGTCGCGGTGAGGTTATCGGCATTGAGCGGACAACCGGGGAGATTGATCACCGTCGCCCCCGGGACAACCTCGGCAACAGAGGCCGCACCGGTCGGGTTCGGTGCCGCGGCAGGAATGCCACCGTAGGACGAACAGGAGCCGACGGCGATGGTCGCCGCCGCCTGTCCGCAGACCTCCCGGGCGATATCAACCGCCGAGCGCCCGGCGATGGTGCAGTAGGCGCCGTCTGCAGCCGTCGGGATCGACCCTTCAACAACGGCAATGTACTGCCCCTGGTACTGAGACAGAGTATGATGCTTGGCCGCTTCGGCCTGATGGCCGGCCGCCGCCATAATGGTTTCATGGTAATCGATCGACAGGTAATCGAGGATGATTTCGGCAGCAGTCGGCTGGTTGGCGCGCAAAAACGCCTCCGAATCCCCCGTGCACCCCTGAAACTCCACCCAGATGACCGGCGGGCGCTGATCCCCTTCGATCGCTTCGGCGATCCGCCCCATCATCGTCATCGGTAACGCCAAAGTCGCTGTAATCGCCGAACAGAATTTGAGAAAGGTCCGTCGTTCCAGGCCACGGGCTTCCCACCGCAGCAACAGCTCTTCAGACACAGCCCCGTCGTGCATTTCCGGTGTTGGATTCTGCATACCATGCCTCCCTGATTGCGCCCCTCATCATTAAAAGCTCCTGAATTATAACAGAAAAATATCGATCTGCAGGCGGACGGCATCCTGGGACAACGCGGCATAGATAATTTTATCTCTGCACTGCGGCGCGCCCACAGATCTTGTTATAATTCTTACAAACGCTACTTAAGACTGAAGGGGGAGAGTTGATGAAGATTTTTGTCGCCGGCGCCACCGGCTTCGTCGGGCAGGCCCTGTTGAAACAGCTCAACGAACAGCAGATCGAGGTGCGCTGCCTGGTCCGCGCCCGATCTCGTGGTAAGACGCCAACGTTCCCGGGAGTTTCGATACACGAAGGGGACGCAACTCAGGCCGCGTCACTGCAGGATGGGTTGAGAGGATGTGACGCCGTCATTAATCTGATCGGCATTATCCGTGCCTTCCCGGCCAGAGGGATCAGCTTTCAGGCCTTGCACATCGACGCCACCCGTAATCTGATCGCCGCCGCCGAAGAACAGGGTGTCGGTCGTTTTGTACAGATGAGCGCCAACGGTGTCCGCACGGGTGCTGTGACCGATTACCATCGCAGCAAGTGGAAAGCGGAACAGACCCTGAAGGCGTCGTCACTGGACTGGACGATCTTTCGTCCGTCGCTGATCTACGGTCCGGGGGATCAGTTCGTCAACATGCTGGCCGGAATGATCCGCAGGCTTCCGGTCATACCAGTCCTCGGAGATGGGCGCTACCAGATGCAACCGGTCTCGGTCACGCAGGTCGCCCGTGGTTTTGTCCGCGCCCTCGATACCGACGCGTCCATCGGACGGACCTACCATTGCGGCGGGACAAGGCCCCTCAGCTACAACGATATTCTCGATCAGATCGGTGCTGCACTTGGTAAGAAAAGGGTCCGCAAGCTGCACCACCCACTGTTTCTGATGCGACCGGTGATCCGTGCGATGGAGGGATTTTCAGCGTTTCCGGTAACCACCGGACAGCTGGAGATGCTGCTCGAAGGGAATGTCTGTGATCCGTCCCCCTGGCAGAAGGCCTTCGCCATTGAACAGGCCCCCTTTGCAGAGGAGATTGCAACCTACCTGACGCCGCGAAGCTAGCGGACGATCGGCTTGGCCAGGCTTCCGGAGATCCGCAGCTGATAGCTACCATCCCGCTTCGGCTTGTGACCACTCAGTTCAATCAGAGGCTTCAGAGAGGGGGGGAAATCGGGTCCGGGTGTTGCAGTCAACCTGATATTCAGTCGGGTTCTGGCGGGGTTGGGACCGAGCTGAACGGTGCCACCGCCGCGGAGGGTGGCGAATCCACCATCCACGGAAACCGCCTCAAGGGTCAATTTTCGGCCCTGCAGCGTCCCATCGACGGCACAGGTTCCCAGAGCAACTTCGGCGGCCAGCCCCATCTGCTCCAGACCGCGCACGATCAGGGCCTGTCCTTCCAGCGAGAAATTTCCCTGCATGTTGGCCTGATCGTCCAGCTGGGATCCCGTGCCTCGGCCCTGAAGCGTGCCGCTGATCCCATAGCGGTTGTCCCCGTTCTGCAGCCTGTCGAGCGCCACCTCCTCAAAGGCGAGCTGACCGCTGCCATCCGTAGACAGTTGGCCGTGAAAGGATCCATCGGCAAAGAGTCCCTCAATCGACAACCGCGGCGCGCCGCTCAACAGCGAAGTCCACACCGGATCGAGACGAACCCGATCGAACGCCAACTCGGTCAGTTGCGGATGACCCGTATCGAGCTGCAGGTCAAACGTGGCTCTGCCGGGAAACCCGATCGACAGGTGCTGACTTTCGGCCACCATGCCGGTCTGCGCTGACAGCTCCTGAACCAGCCTGCGGCGGATAGCCTCCTCGGGCAAGCCGGTGAAAAAACCGATTGCAACCGCCGTCAGAAACAGCAGCACGGTAAGAAGAAACACGGCAAAACGACCGCGGAGGCCATCTATCCACTTTTTCGGACGCCCCATAGAGGTCATGAGCCCTGCTCCAGACTGAATACGCTTAAACTGACATCCAGACTCGAATGGTCTTCGAAACGGCGCTTGATACGCATCGACTTGACCTGAATCCCCTGCCGACCAAACTCCAGGGCGTGTAAAAATCGGACCAACTGCTGCAACGATACCTTCTCCAGTTTCAACTCGACCTGCTGCTGGCGATACTCACCCTGCTGCACCGTGGGCTGGGGACGCATCGACGACAGCTGCTCCTTGACCCCCGCCTGCACCGTCACCTTTTCGACGCGAGCGAACAGCGGCCCGTCGGCATCGACCTGTCCCGCTCCGGTGGAGAGCTGTTGCTGCAGCGCGACAATCTGCTGACTGAGTTGTTGAACCTCTGTCAGGCCGCGCTGACGGCTGCTGATCTGGCGATCAAGCCGGTCCATGGCACCGCGGTAGGGCTCCCAGATCCCAATCCAGACCGCCACCAGTACGATAATAACCGCAACGACTGTGACCATCAGCCGTTCTCTCTGTGACCAGTTCTGTATCATTGTGCCACGCCCCCCGTCTGCGCCAGCTCGATCTCCAGCTGATAATCGACCCGACTGCCATCCGCGGACATGCGCGCCTCACCGATCTCAACCCCGGCAAACAGCGGTGATGTTTTCAACACCTGCGCCATTCGGTTGACCGACTCAAACGAATCGGTATACCCGTCCAGTTTCATCTGCTTGCCACTGTAAACCATCTCTCTGATGTCAGTGTTGATGTCGCCACCGATCAAAGTCGACAGCGCGTTGAGGGTTTCCAGTGCTTTGACCTGCCCGCCGATCCCCAGCAGACGGGCCTCCTGCTGCAGACCCTTGAGATGACTCTGCATCTGCAGCGGAGCATCAAAAACGGTCGTGACCCCAGGCACCGCCAGACGGAACAGGGTCGCCATCTGCGCTTTGAGTTGATCGGCCTGGTCGGAGCGGTTCTGCAACTCGAGATAGCCCCGCCCCCCTACCGCCAGAAGACAGAGCAGGACCAACGCCGCAACGATAAACAGCTTGCGCTTCAGCGATTCCAGTTGACCCTGTGGGGCATAGGCGCCGCTCCTGAAGTTGAACCGTTCGCTGCCCGTGCCGTTCTTCTCGCCCAACGCGAGGGCCACAGCCGGCAGGTATTCCGTGGCAACCGGCTCAGAAATACCTTTTAATTCAAAGGATTTTATCTGAAAAGGAGGCTCGTCGAACTCGGCCTGCAGATCGTCCGTCACACGGTTACCGCAGAACAGAAGCGAAATCGGGTCGCTCGCCGCAGCGGAACCAAGCAACTGCAGGATCTCTGTCTTGATGACAGTGGCAGGATCGGCACCCAACATAGCGAGAGACGGCAGCAGTCTGAAATGCCGTACACGGCCGGACTGTCCCCAGACAATCAGGGTTTCTGCCTCACCGCAATCGACAACCACAGCGTCTTCGGTGCAGAGAGAAAGCAGCGACTGGGGCCGAAAGTCGATGCGGCGCGGGTTCTGCTCCGGATCGGGGAAGTGATCCAACAGCAAGTCAACCGCCTCACGTGGAACCGCGGCAGCGGGGACCGAATAGCCCTCCCCTTCGGCCTGCGGGGTCAACATGACGCAGCAATAATCCCGCAGTGAGATCGGCGTCTGCGCATCCATCTCTGCACTCAGCACCGCATTGAGTTTGCTGCGTTCACGGAACGGAAAATGGAGGCTGCGATAAAATCCGGCGCGAGCCGGCAGAGCCGTCACCAGATGATCACCCAGCGCCCGGGTTGGGCCGATTATTTCGCCGAGCACCTGCTGTGCCTCTTCAGCGGAGCTGTAATCCTGCTGATGCAGCTCCAGCCGCAGCATACTACCCTCATTGTTCAACAGGGCCACCCGCGCCGTCTGACCATCCAGGTCTATGCCGATGAATCGTTTCGCCATAATCTGTTATTCCACCTTCAACGCCACAAGCTGATTGCCCTGCTTAAGCACGGTCGCCTCCGCCAGACGAATCCCCTGATTGACCTGACCTTCGGTACGGATCCGATACACCGAGCCCTCAACCGAAGCGTCCAGCCAGGCACTGATCCAGCTGGGCTCGTAACCATCCACGTTTTCCAGGTCGGCCAGCTTTTCAAGCGACTGGCTGTCGCGGTAGGTCACAATATTATCAATATCATCCCGATCGAGCACCAGAGCAACCAGGCCGGCCGCCGCAGACGCCTGCCAGGCATAGAGCAGCTCGGGCGGTGCGGTGTTGATATTCATCCGGTGGGCTCCGAACACGCGCACAAAAGGTCTGAGCCGATCGACCATCTCCTCATCGAAACCACGGATCATATAGAGCTCTTCGACGGAATCAAGCGTCCCGGCTTTGCGCTCGTACGGGGGACGCTGTTGTTGATAGTAGCCATCGTCTGGTGAGCGATAGCCGTCGGCCGCGTTGGTCCACTCCACAAGCGCCGAGGCCAGCTCGTCGGCCTCGGCGGTGGAGATATCGAGCACCTCTTCACAGAGCGCGACAAAGCGATGATAACCGGGCAGAGGGTTGCCACGTGCGTCGGCAACGCCATTAAGGTTGAAGCGTCCGGTCAGATCTTCGATTTCGATCGACACCGTCCCCATACCGGCCGGGTAGTTCACCACCCCTTGCCCCCAGAGTTCTTCAGGGTGATCATAGTTGTTGCGATCCTCCCGCAGGATGATCCGCCCCGCCTCCACGCCGCCCCGTGCCAAATAGTAGGCCGCGGTCCGGTCGCGAAAGGTTTCGGTCAAACGCAAATCCACCAGTGTGGAGAAGGCAAACTCGCTGAGCAGTGAGGTCAGCAGCGCAATAACCACCAGAACCAGCAAAAGCGCCATACCACTTTCCTGTCCCAGGTGTCGCATCCTACCTCCCCGCCAATTCGATGGTCGTCATAAAACTGAGCGTCTGCTCCTCCTGCTCGACCTCAACCACCAGTTCGATCATTTTCGGCAGTGCCCGTGACAATGCACTGTCCCACTCGCTCTGCCAGATACTGCCGTCAAAATAGCGCAGAGCGAAGGTCTTCATCCCGCGGATCAGTTCCTGGGCCTGCCCCGGCTCGGTATTGAGCAACGGCCACTCGCTGCGATAGAGCCGGACTTCACCTTCGATGCGGAGCTGCTCATAACGGACCAGCGAGACCCCCCCGGAGCGGCCGCCGAACAGTGGTGTCGACAGGGTGGTTGAAAATTCCAGGTACGGCAGACCATCCCGGTTGGTGCCGCCAAGTAGGCGGGTCTGGGCGCTGCCACTGTTGTAGTATCCGCTGCGCAGCTCACTGGCGAGTCGGTCATAAAGCACCCGGGCCTGATGATACTGTTCCCCTTCGGCCTCAAGCCGGTCGCGGGCACCGCTCACCGAGGTGAAGACCCCGTAGATTGTCGTCAGCAGGATAGCGCCGATACTGATCGCCACCAGCACTTCGACCAGTGTCAGACCCTTCTGTTGCGACCTAAACATCAGTTCTGCAAAAACGAAACGAGACTGACCTGCTCGTTACGCTCCTTATCACCCCACACAACTGAGACCGTCACCTGTTTGACCTGCGGAATGATGGTGTCCTCATAACTGACTGCCCAGCGATACTCCTGAAACGGTTCGTCGAAAACCTCGCTCTGTTGCTGCCAGTTGCTGCTGCGTCCGGTGGCCAGAACGTTCTCCTGGCTCATGATCTGCTGCGCCAGCAGGGTCGCCTGGGTTTCACGTTGCAACCGTTCCTGAACGACGATGGAACGATTAGACAGCGACAGCAGAGCGATCAGCGCAATCGCCACCAACGCCAGAGCGATCATCACTTCGAGCAGGGTAAAGCCCTGCTGACTAGATCTCTTTGCGGCCGTCATAAATTCTGGTCGAGCCGGTCATCGGCACAAAACTCAAGGTCTTGATCTGCTGCTGTCCATTCTCCAGTTGAATCCAGGCCTCCTCCATCCAGCCCTGCGGGTAGACCCGTATCGTCACCTCGCCGCTGGTAAAACGTCCTTTGCCGACGACCTGAACCTGATCCAGCAGAAGTGGCTTTAGCGGCAGAGCCTCCTTCAACAGCAGTTTCTCCGTCTGATCACCGGAACGTTGCAGGCGAAAGGTGCTGATCGTTTCTTCGTCCAGATCAAAGGTCAGCAGATGGATATCGCGGGTCAGGGCCGCCTCGTTGTAGAGCAGTTTGACAGTTCCGGCCAGCTTTCGCATTGCTGTCCGCTCCCCGCCGTCACCCTGTCCTGCAAGGAGCGGAATCCCCAGACCGGCAAAGATCGCCAGCAGGGTAATCACCACAATCAGTTCGATCAGGGTAAAACCGCGCTGCTCAGTCGATGTTCCAGCTTTCAATATCGGCATCTTCGCCTTCACCGCCCGATTCACCATCGGGGCCGTACGAGACCAGATCGAAATCTCCATGAGCACCCGGCGACAGATAGAGATATGCATTATCCCAGGGATCGGTGGGAACCTTCTTGATATAACCACCGGAACGATACTTGTTGGGAATCCGCCCGATACTCGGTTTGCTGACCAGCGCCTGAAGGCCCTGCTCGGAGGATGGGTAGAAGCCGTTATCCAGCTTGAACAGTCCCAGCGCTTCTTCCAGACTCTTGATCTGCACGGCAGCCTTGGTGCGACGCGCCTCCTCGGGGCGATCCAGCAGGCGGGGCACCACAATACCGGCCAGAATCCCCAGGATGACCACCACCACCATAATTTCGATCAGGGTAAACCCCCGCGTGTCTGCACATCTGTTTCTCAACATCCGTTCTCCTTGACTGGTCGGCACCGCCGACGTTTATCCCATCCCCTGACTGGCCTGAAAAATCGGCAGGAGGATGGCCAAGACTATAAAGCCAACGACGGCGCCCATCACCAGAATCATCAGCGGTTCCAACAGCGACATCAACCCGTTGAGACGAGTTTCTACCTGATATTCGTAGTTATCGGCGACTTTGAACAGCATCTGTTCCAGCTCGCCGCTCTTTTCACCTACAGCAATCATCTGCGGCAGCATGGCTGGAAACAGGTTGCCCTTACGGATCGGCTCAGCGAGACCTGCACCCTCGCGTACGGCACGGCTGACATCCTGCAACAGCGACTGCAACCGCTGATTGCCGAGCAACCCGGACACGATATCGAGCGCAACCAGAACCGACACACCGCTGTGCAGCAAGGTCGCCATGGTCCGCGCAAACCGCGCTGTCGCGCTCTGGAGTAACAGCGGGCCAAACAGGGGCAGACTGAACTTCTGCTGGTCAAACCAAAGCCGCCAGTGCTCCTTCTTCAGCTGTCTGCGAGCGAACCAGTAAATGACAATCGCGATACCGACCATCAGCCACCAGAACGACGCAAGAAACCCGCTGACATTCATCAGCCACAAAGTCGGCAGAGGCAGCGCCTGATCGAGATCTTCCAGCATGCGGGTGACCTTAGGGACGACGAAGACCATCAGAAATCCCAGCACTCCGCTGCCGACGAGAAGCATCAGCACCGGATAGCTCAAAGCGGCCTTCAGTCGCGCATTCAAGCGCGCCTGCTCTTCAAGAAATTCCGCCAACTGCTGGAGAACCTTATCCAGCGTTCCGCTGGCCTCTCCGACCTGGACCATATTGACGTAAATCTCAGGAAAGATTCGCCCATCTCCCTGCAGAGCGCGGGACAGCGTGGTTCCCTGCAGGACCTCGTCCCTCACCCTGGCCAGCGCGCGCGCCAGAGCAGGAGGATCCTGCTGATCGGCCACCGTCGCGAGAGCTTCGTCGATGGTCATGCCGGCGGCCAGCATGGTCGCTAACTGCCGTGTCGCCACCGCCAACTGCAGAGTCTGCACCCGCTTCGACCAGCGCACCGACTTACCGGCGGTCTCCGCCCCCACTTCGCTCAGCTGTTCGGGAAACAGGTTCTGCTGTCGCAGCTGGCGATTCGCCGCCTGCCGTCCCGACGCCTCGACAACCCCCTTGACCCGTTTCCCCCGGGCATCGAGAGCGCTGTATTCAAAAAGCGCCAACTCAGCCCTCCTCCTGGGTCACGCGCAGCACCTCTTCAACCGTCGTCTCACCGGCCAACACCTTGCGCAGGCCGGCTTGCCGCAAGGTCTGCATCCCCGACGACAGCGCCGTCTGACGGATCGTCGCCGCGTCGGCATTGGCCGTCACCAGCTGACGGAGTGCATCATCGACTTCGAGCAGCTCGTAGATACCGGACCTGCCGAGATACCCGACCTGCTGGCACTGCTCGCACCCCGACCCGCGGTAGAAAATCTGCCCGGTATTCAGCGGTGCCTCACCAGCCAGCTCACGCAGCAGGGCCGGATCGGGGGTGTAAGCTTCGCGACAGTGGGGGCAGACGGTGCGCACCAGGCGCTGTGCCAGAACCCCAACCAGCGCAGAAGAGGCCAGAAACGGCTCAACACCCATCTCCACCAGGCGCGCCAGTGCACCAGAGGCGTCATTGGTGTGCAGGGTGGAGAAGACCAGGTGTCCGGTCAGCGCAGCCTGAACTGATATTTTCGCGGTTTCACTGTCGCGGATCTCCCCCACCATGATGATGTCCGGGTCCTGACGCAGGATCGACCTCAACCCCTGGGCGAAGGTCAGGTCGATCTTGGTATTGACTTGGATCTGTCCCACGCCAGGCAATTGATACTCTATCGGATCCTCGACGGTGATGATGTTTTTTTCTTTAGAGTTGATCCGCGACAACGCCGAATAGAGGGTGCTGGTTTTCCCCGCACCGGTCGGCCCGGTCACAAGAAAAATGCCGTGGCTCTTGCGGATCATGGCTTCAACCCGGGGGAGAATCTGCGCATCGATACCGATACTCTCCAGTGAATTTGGGCCGCCGCTTTTGTCCAACAGCCGCAGCACAAGACGTTCGCCGAAAGCGGTAGGCAACGTCGACACACGGATATCGACCTCTTTACCGGCGATACGCAGACCGATCCGGCCATCCTGTGGCAGTCGTTTTTCGGCGATATCGAGATTGGCCATAATCTTCAGCCGCGAAGTGATGCTGGCCTGCGCCCGGTGCGGCGGACGCAGCACCTCGTAGAGGATGCCGTCCACCCGATAGCGGATTACCAGATCATGCTCAAACGGCTCGATATGGATATCGCTGGCCCGTTCCTTGTACGCCTGGGTCAGCATGCTGTTAACAAAGCGGATGATCGGCGCCTCATCGCTGGCATCGATCAGGTCGATCGGTTCAAGGCTTTCACTGAAATCCAGCTCCGCGTTCTGATCAATATCCTCGATCACATCCTGAGCTTCCCCCGCCAGCGCTTCGTACCCCTGGTGGATAATCTGCAGCAGTACCCGCGGAGTCACCACGCAGACTTCAACACAACAGCCGCTGAGGATGGCGATATCGTTTTTGATCTGTGCTCGGTAGGGATCGACAACGGCCAGCCTGACGACCTGATCCGACCGCTCCAACGGTATCAATCCGGCCTCTTTGGCGTAGCCGATCGGCAGCCGGTTGAGTAGCTCGGTGGCGGAACTGTGAACGACCGGGTCGGCCAGAAACTCGAGTCCGCTCTGCTCAGCGAGCGCCGTCGCCAACTGTTCCTCGGTGATATCACCCAGGGACAGCAGCTGCGCACCGATCCGTGTTCCCTGCGGCTGGTTCTGTGCGGCCAGGTCGATCACCTCGTATGCCAAACCGGTCAGGCGGTGCAGGATATCTCCGAGACGTTGCCACGCCATATCGATCAGTCCTCTGTTTCGGGGGGAGGCTCAGTCTGAAACGCTTCAGGGACAACAGCATTCGCTGCGGGACCAAACACCTCATGGCTGCCGCCGGTCTCTTTATAATGCTGCAGATTGCGGCGATTCTGGCGGGTCACCTCAGCCAGATCCTCGCTGTTGCGGATGATCGTGGGAGTGATAAAAACCATCAGACTGGTCTTGGTCTCAGTCTGCTTGGTATTTCGAAACAGAAATCCAAGCAGTGGCAGGTCACCGAGGAGCGGAATCTTGCTGACCCGTTCCTGGCGATTAACCTTAAACAGACCCCCCAGTACAACCGTGTGACCATCCTCAGCGAGCACGGTGTTGCGTACCAGGCGCTTTTCGATACTCGGGCCCACCTCATTCGGGTCGCCCACATTGTCATTGGCCAGGGCGATGTCGCTGATCTCCTGATACACCTTGAGGCGCACCAGATCACCCTCTGTCACCTGAGGGGTAAACCTGAGGGTGAGCGCCACATCCTGCCGTTCGATAGAGTTAACAGCATTGCCGGCATTATCGGCACCGCGAGACGTAATAATCGGCACATTCGAGCCGACGACGATCTCGGCCTCTTCATTGTCGGAGGTCAGCAGGCGTGGCGCCGACAGGACGTTGACATCCGTATCGGTCTCAGAGAGGTTGATCAATGCCGACAGCGCCGGCACCGTGATCTGATTGCCGTTGGTATCGGTAGTGGTAATAGGGTTAAACATTCCACCAAGCACCAAACCGTTCACAGCTCGAGACAGCAGACCAGGCGTGTTGCTGTCGCTGTCTGCAGCGGCCAGATCGGTCAGTCCCACAGATCCGGTGTTGAGGTTGCTGGTGCCAAAGGTGACGCTATCCGAACCGGTATCCGCTGCACCCTGCAGCGAAACGCCAAGGTCGAGCAGCGCGTCCATCCCCAGTTCGAGGATCAGGGTCTCGACATACACCTGATTGCGCTTGATATCGAGTTTGGCGATGATGTTCTTGATCGTTTCGTAATCCTTGGGCGTAGCATTGACAACCAGCGCGTTGGTCGGTTTGTCAGCAGTGATCGTCACCGTCCCGATCGTCTCTTCCTGTGTACCGGGTTTTGTTACCTTTTTCGACGCCGTTTTCTGTCCCGATTTGATACCGGTCAAGATCTGATTCAACGTATCGGCAAGAATTTCGGCTTCTGCGTTTTCCAGATAATAGACATGGATTCCGGCATGAACCTGATCAGCACGCAGATCGATACGGGCGACAAACGCTTTAACCCGCTCGATAAAGTCACCGTCCCCGACGACAATCAGGCGGTTGGTACGCGCGTAGGGGATAATCTGTCCCTCAAGGCTCTGCCCTGCACTGCTCTGCTGCTTTCCCTTTACGGTGCGGCGGGTCGTACCGGTGCTCTGGCCGTTTATCAGAATCTTACTGGCAACATCTGCGGTCTCTTCCGCTTCAGCGAATTCGAGGTTGAGAATCTCGATCTCATCCGTTTCTGATCCAGCAACATCCAGCTCCTGTACAATCTGAAACAGACGTTCGGTGTTGGCGGCACTGTCGGACACAATCAGGGTATTTGTGGGCTCATAGGCAACGATGTGGCTCGACTTGGGAACCAGGGGACGCAAAACGGTATTGGCAAGGTCCGACGCGCTGACGTTTTCGAGGGGAATCAAACGGGTGATGTACTGTTCGCCGAAGTCACCCTGCGTTTCAATCGGCAGGTTCTCTTCTTTCGCACCACGGGTGGGCACGATCTTATTGACGGCACCGGATGGAACCACCGTATAGCCCTTGATATTCAACACGGTCCGAAACAGGTTGTAGGCATCCTCAGTACTCATGGGGTTGGGTGAGATAATCGTCACCTCGCCCTTGACCTGTTCGTCATAAACAAAGTTGATCCCTGTCATCTCGCTGATAGTTTTGATCAGGTCGATCAGCTCAACACTCTGAAAATCGAGGGTAATCCCTGTTTCATCTGCGGATCTGTTCTGTTGACCCTCCACCGCCGATGCCGATGTTGTGATGGCAACAAGAGCAGCCAGTAACATGAGAACACGGGTGATATAATTGCGCACCATCAGACTCCTAGTCGATTGTGTATTCAAAGGTCTTTCTGCTGCTGTTTCTTAACAGGCCGAGAGTAATATTGTTCGCTTCACGCACCTGCTGAAAAATTTGCAACGCCTTTTCCGGGCTGTTTAGTTCCACCTGATTGATCTGCACCAGGGTATCGCCGACACGCAGTCCCAACAGATCGAGAAAGGTCCCCGGCTGAATGCTGACTATGGTGAACCCCTCGGTCTCTCCATCTTTAATTTTGGGGACCATCCGCGCTGTTTTAAGCAAAGTATTCAGATTCGAACGGGCTTTTTCAGCCTCTTCTCTGGGAATCTGCCAGTGGTTGTCACCCAGTTCGACGATATTCACCTTGGAGTTCGACGATTTTTTTTTGCGCGAAGTAACCTTTTTTTTCGGGGTATTTTTTTCAGCGATAAGTTCAAGGATCGAATCGACCCCAGCGTCGGTGGACACCGTCGCACGGTCGCGTGCCACCGCGGTCAAGGTCAATCCTCTGGCGACCAGCTCTCCAACACGGAACACGCCGCTCTGTTTTTCCACCAGAATAACAGCAAGAGGAGTCGCGCCACCTGCCACAGTCCCCAGCAGTTTGAGATCTTTAGGGGGTGCGGCTGCAGGTTGCTGCGTCGTCTCGAGCGTCTCAGAAAGCCCAGCAGACGGCTCAGGTTGGACAGTAGAGCCCGGATTGAAAAGATTCTGTTGATACACAGAGGAGAAGTCGTCCAACCGGCGCTCGCTCACTTGCGTGTTACGTGAAACCGATTGTTCTTCAGCGGGGGGAGCGGGGGCGATCTGTACTCCGATCCAGGCTGCCAGCCACGCTCCAAGCACCAGGCCGAGACAGGTGATCAACAGCAGGATCACTGCATTTAAATTTTTATCCAGGTCGAACTTCACTAAAACCCCATCTGCATCGGTTATCAACGCCTAAAAATATCACAATAACTGCAGGGTTCCAATCCAAACACCGGGTTTCAGGGCAAAAAAAAGCGCCGTCCGATGTGGACAGCGCTTTTAATGGTTCATCAGGCAGGCAGACTAGCGAGACTTACGCCCCGCAACCTGGATACGGATCATGGCACGCTCGAGAGCGGCCTGCATCACAGCAAACTTTTTATCTTCCTGTGACAGAGTCTTCAGTGCATCTTCAGCGCGACCAAGAGCCGCTTTCGCACGCTCAAGATCGATCTCATCAGCCTTTTCTGCGGTATCGACCAAGACCGTTACGGTGTCATCCGCAACTTCGAGATAGCCCCAGTTGACAGCCACATGATGCAGTTGGCCATCCTGACGGTAGGTTAGCTCACCAACTCTCATCGTCGTCAGCAGCGGGGTGTGTCCGGGTAGAAGGCCCAACTCGCCTACAAAGCCGGGAGCGGTGATCTCGTCAACGTCCGCGGAAAGGACCTTCTTGTAGGGAGTTACCATTTCAAGTTTCAGCTTTTCAGCCATTGTAACAGTCCTTTACGTTTAAATCGTACCCAGTGCAGACCGATCAGGCTGCCATGCCTTTGGCTTTTTCGATGGCTTCTTCGATCGTGCCGACCAGATAGAAAGCCTGCTCAGGAAGGTCATCGTGCTTACCGGCGAGAATTTCCTGAAAGCCCTTGATGGTGTCCTTGAGCTCAACGTACTTGCCCGGGGAACCGGTAAAAACCTCAGCAACGTGAAACGGCTGCGAAAGGAAACGCTGAATTTTACGAGCACGGGCAACAACCAGCTTATCCTCTTCGGACAGCTCGTCCATACCGAGGATAGCGATGATGTCCTGCAGGTCCTTGTAGCGCTGCAGTACGAACTGAACCTCACGGGCAACGCCGTAGTGCTCTTCGCCGATCACCTGTGGATCGAGGATCCGGCTGGTGGAGTCGAGGGGGTCAACCGCAGGGTAGATACCGAGCTCGGCAATCTGACGCGACAGAACCGTGGTCGCATCGAGGTGAGCAAACGCGGTCGCCGGAGCGGGGTCGGTCAAGTCATCAGCAGGGACGTAGATCGCCTGAACCGAGGTAATGGAACCCTTGTCGGTGGTGGTGATCCGCTCCTGCAGCTCGCCCATCTCAGTCGACAAAGTCGGCTGGTAACCGACCGCCGAAGGAATCCGGCCGAGCAGCGCCGAGACCTCGGAACCGGCCTGAGTAAAACGGAAGATGTTGTCGACGAACAGCAGAACGTCCTGACCTTCCTCATCACGGAAGTACTCAGCGATCGTCAGAGCCGACAGAGCGACACGTGCGCGGGCTCCCGGAGGCTCGTTCATCTGACCATAGATCAGAGCCGCCTTATCGAGAACGCCGGACTCTTTCATCTCTTCCCAAAGGTCATTTCCCTCACGGGTCCGCTCACCAACACCGGCGAAAACAGAGAAACCACCGTGCTGCTGAGCAACGTTGTTGATCAGCTCCATGATCAGAACCGTCTTGCCAACACCGGCACCGCCGAACAAGCCGATCTTACCACCCCGAGAGTAAGGAGCGAGCAGGTCAACGACCTTGATCCCGGTCTCAAACGCTTCAACCTTGGTCGACTGACTGACGAAATCGGGAGCAGGACGGTGGATCGGCCACGCCAGTTCATTCTCGACGGGGCCAGCTTCATCAACCGGCTCACCAACAACGTTGAGAATACGCCCCAGGGTCTTAGGACCGACCGGCATCAGGATCTGATCGCCGGTGTCGAGAACCTCCTGGCCACGAACCAGACCGTCGGTTGCATCCATCGCGATGGTACGAACGGTGTTCTCACCCAGATGCTGAGCAACCTCACACACCAGGTTCAATTCCTGGTCGCCGAGGGCCGGGTTGGTCATTTTTACAGCATAAAAGACTTCCGGAAGCTTACCGGGCTCGAACTCGACGTCGACAACAGGACCGATGACCTGTGTGATCTTTCCCTTATTCATAATTGACCTTTCCTCCATTATTCCTGCCGGAAAAAGTTCTATCCATTTATTTATCTAAACTTTTACGTTACTTAATCGATTCAGCACCGGAGATGATTTCCATCAACTCCTTGGTGATAGCAGCCTGACGAGCACGGTTGTACTGCAGGGTCAGCTTGTCGATCATCTCCGAAGCGTTGCGGCTGGCGCTGTCCATAGCCGACATTCGCGCGCCCTGCTCCGACGCGTTCGATTCGAGCAAAGCTCGGAAGAACTGGACTTCAACCATTTTTGGAAGAATCTGCTCCAGCACTTCGCCGCGGTTCGGCTCGTAGATATAATCGATGGTATCTGCAGCGTCCTCTTCAACCTCTTTCGGCTGAATCGGCAGGACCTGCTCAAGGGTCACGACCTGGGTGATGGCACTCTGAAAAGCATTATAGAGTACAAAGACTGCATCGTAGGTCTCAGCATTAAATGCCTCAACAACCTCTTCACCAATCAGGCTGGCCGTCTTGTAACTGATATCACCGATATTCTCGTGAACCGTTTTGATGTTATCTCCGACACGGCTCTTGAGAAACTCCTTGCCCTTCCGTCCAATGATGGTCAGGTCGATGGCCTCATAGCCCTGTTCGTTTTCCTTGATGAAGCGCTCAGCAGCCTTGGAAACGTTGGCGTTAAAACCACCGCACAGGCCGCGGTCTGCGGTCATCAAAACCAGCAGGGCACGCCCTTTCCCACGCTCCGTGAGCATGACATGTGCATCCCCACCAGCATCGCGCATCGCCAGATTGGAGAGCACAGACTGGAGCTTTTCCGCATATGGACGGGCGGCAACAGCAGCATCCTGAGCACGGCGCAGTTTCGCCGCAGCGACCATCTTCATCGCCTTGGTGATCTGCTGGGTGTTCTTAACCGTGCCGATCCGTTTTTTTATGTCCTTAAGACTTGGCATCCGTTCAAACCTTCTGCAGGCTGGTTAGAATCAGGCAGAGAACTGGGTCTTAAACTCGTCAAGTGCCTTCTTGATCCGAGCCTCAAGATCATCATCAATCTTATTGGTCGCGGTCAGATCTTTGATGATGTCAGCATGCTGGGTTTCAACGAAGGAGAGCATTTCTGTCTCGTAACGTTGTACAGCTGTCGCCGGATATTCATCAACAAAGCCGTTGTTAGCCGCATAGATCGCTAGAACCTGCGTGGCAACCGGCATCGGCTGATACTGACCCTGCTTGAGGATCTCAACCAGACGCTCACCACGTTGCAACTGTCGCTGGGTCGCTTCGTCCAGGTCGGAACCGAACTGGGCAAAAGCAGCCATCTCGCGGTACTGAGCAAGAGCCAGACGCAGAGTACCTGCAACCTGCTTCATCGCTTTAACCTGGGCACTACCACCGACCCGTGAAACCGACAGACCAACGTTGATCGCCGGACGAACACCGGA